>JAEURL010000377.1 GCA_016789165.1 Anaerolineales bacterium
ATCAACTATGACCAGTTGATCGTCGCCACCGGCACGCGCATCGTGCCTGAGGAGACGCCGGGCCTGAAGGACGGCGGCGGCTGGCACCAGAACATCTTCGACTTCTATACCTTCAAGGGGGCGGGGGCCCTCGCCCGTTTCCTGCGCCGCTGGCCGGGCGGCCGGCTGGTGCTGAACGTGGCCGAGATGCCGATCAAGTGCCCGGTGGCGCCGCTGGAGTTCCTGTTCCTGGCCCACGCCTTCTTCCACGAGCGCGGCCTGCGCGACAAGGTGGAGATCGTCTATGCCACGCCGCTGCCGGGCGCCTTCACCAAGCCGCGCGCGGCGGGCGTGATGGGCGACATGCTCAAGGAGCGCGGCATCGCGGTGGAAGCGGAGTTCCTGCTGGCCGAGGTGGACAACGGCCGGCAGGTGATCTCCTCCTATGACGGGCGCGAGATCAACTACGATCTGCTGGTGAGTATCCCGCTGCACATGGGCTCGTCCATCATCCAGAAATCCGGGATGGGCAACGAGCTGCACTTCGTGCCCACCGACAAACACACCCTGCTAAGCAAGAAATGGCCCAACGTGTGGGTGCTGGGCGACGCCACCGACCTGCCCTCGTCCAAGGCCGGCTCCGTGGCCCACTTCCAGGCCGATGTGCTGACCGAGAACATCCTGCGCGCGCTGGAAGGCCTGGAGCCGGAGCCGAAGTTCGACGGCCACGCCAACTGCTTCATCGAGTCCGGCTTTGGCAAGGGCTTCTTGATCGACTTCAACTACGAGACCGAGCCGCTGCCCGGCAAGTTCCCGCTGCCCGGCGTGGGCCCGTTCGACCTGCTCAAGGAGAGCGAGGCCAACCACTGGGGCAAGATGATGTTCCGCTGGGTGTATTGGAATATGCTCCTGCGCGGCGCCGAGCTGCCGCTTGAATCGCAGATGAGCATGATCGGCAAGTACAACTAAAGGCCGGCCATGGACAACCAAGTCACCGTCCCGGCCGCGGACCTGGGCGCCCTGCTGCAAAAGATGGAGGCCCTGACCGGCGAGGTCCAGCGCCTCAATACGCAGTTGGAAGCCCAGCGCCGCAGCCAGCAAGTTCTGGAAGAGCTCGTCACCGACCTGACCCCGGTCTTCAACCAGGGGTTCAAGAAGATCGTCAGCGAGCTGGCGGAAGTGGATGGCCAGTTCACGGCCGAAGACCTGCTCTTTATGCTCAAGCGCATGCTGGCCAATACCCACCGCTTTAACGCGCTGCTGGACCAGTTGGAGAGCGTGCTGGACCTGCTGGGCGAGATGGACAAGCTCAGCAAGCCGGTCTTCAACACGGCGGTGGCCGCCCTGGACCAGCTGGAGCGCAAAGGCTATTTCGTCTTTGCCCAGGAGGGCCTGCGCATCACCGACCGCGTGGTGACCGAGTTCACCGAAGCCGACGTGCGCGCTCTGGGCGACAACGTGGTCACCATCCTGCGCACGGTCAAGAACATGACCCAGCCGGACATCATGGCGCTGGCTAACAACGCCGTGAACCAGCTGCACGAGCCGGAGCCGGCCGTTCAGGACGCCTCGGTCTGGGGCCTGATGCGCGAGCTCAGCGACCCGAAGGTGCGCCAAGGCATGGCCCGCCTGCTGCGTGTCCTGAAATCCCTGTCCAACCAGCCGGACAGCCCCCGGCCGAACTGATCAACGCTTTGTATTTGGGGCCGGCCCCGGCCGGCCCCACAGGAGACCCATCCATGTCAACGAAAGTCATCGCAGGCAAGTCCATCCAGGTCAACGACGAGGGCTTCATGCTCAACCCCGGCGAGTGGACCAAGGAGATCGCGGCCGAGATCGCCAAGGAGGAGGGCATCCCCGAATTGACGGCCGGCCACTGGAAGGTGATCGACTTCTGCCGCCAGAACGCCGGCGACGGCAAATCTCCGACCCTGCGCACCATCACCAACGGCACCGGCCTGTCCACCAAGGAACTGTTCACGCTGTTTCCCAAGGGGCCGGCCAAGAAAGTGGCCCACATCGCGGGCCTGGGCAAGCCGGAAGGCTGCGTCTAAGCGCGGCCGGACGATCGACGAACGCCGCCAAAGAACTCGGAGAAAATCATGGCTGACAACAACCGCCACATCGCCTTTATCTGCTCCAAGGGCAACCTGGATATGGCCTATCCCGCGCTGGTGATGGGCTGGGCCGCGCTGGGCAACGGCATCGACGTGACCCTGTTCTTCACCTTCTGGGGCATGGACATGATCAACAAGGCCCGCGTCGATCATCTGGAGATTCCGCCGATCGGCAACGCCAGCATGAAGATGAACATGATGGGCGTCCCCGGCTACATCGGCATCCCGCAGTGGATGGGCGGGCTCCCCGGCATGACGCCCTTCGCCACCGCCCTGATGAACGACAAGATGAAGAAACTGGGCGTCCCGACGGTGCGCGAGTACCTGCAGATGCTCAGCGACGCCGGCGCCAAAATGTACGCCTGCAAGATGTCGGTGGACATGTTTGGGCTTAAGCAGGAAGACTTCATCGAGGGCGTGCAAGCCATCGTCACGGCCGGCGACTTCATGGATATGACGGAGGGGGCGCAGATCATCTTTATTTGATCGGCCGGGCCCCGGCCATGCCGCCTGTGCCGCCAAGCACAATCGGACGTGGGCGGGCCGGCTTGGAATTAGGTGACATTAATCCTCCCTAAGACCGCAAACGGGCAGTGCCCGCGGCCAGGCGGTGGGCGTAATGTCAGTCTGGATCGCTGAGGAGGCTGATAGGATGAAAATCTGGATCGACCGCACCAACTGTGATGCCTGCACCTCTTACTGTGATCGGCACGCCGCCAAGCTGGTCCGTTTCCCGGAAGGCGAAGACCGGCCGTGCATCAAGCAGATCGAGGACGACGGCAGCCCCTTGTTGACCCTCATTGTTAAGGATGGCGACCTGGAAGCGACGTTGACCCTGACTGACGAGCAACGCCAGATCGTAGCGCTCGAAGGGTTGTCGATCCTGCTGCCGTGGTACCGACACAACTGACGGGGGGGCCGGGAGGGAGACTGGCCTGAGCAGGGGGTGATTTTGCGCAGCGCGCCAGCCCGTGGGGAGGCTGGCGCGCTGCGATTCTGGCGGGCGCCGCCCGCCTACATCTTCAGCCGGAACGTCTCAAACTGCCACCGCTCTTCTTCATTCGGCGCGCGCTCGGGGCGCCAGCGCTCGAACGGGTCGAAGCGGTTCTTGAGCGGATGCCAGTCCGTCTGGACGGAGGGACACGGCCCCAGGTAGGGGTTGGCCACCGCCAGCACGTCGCGGTGCGGCAAGTCGTCCGGCACGCACACGCCCTGGCGCGGGTTGCGGATCATATAGACGATGGCCCCCAGCACCGAGGCCGCCACCTGCAGGGTGGTGGCGTTCTGGTGCGGCACCAGCCGGCGCGCTTCGTGGATATCCAGCTGGGAGCCCGTCCACCAGCCGTTCAGGTCGTGGCCCAGCAGCAGCACACCCAACTCGTCCATGCCGCTGACGATCTCGTCGTTCATGATGCGCTGACGAGGCTGCAGCTCGAAGTTGCGCATCTTCAGCTCATGCAGCGAGGCCAGCGCGGCGTCGGTGGGGAGGTAGGCATAGTGCACGGTCGGCCGGTAGATGGGCCGGCCCGCTTCCCAGACGGTCAGATGGTCGCAGATGGTGAAGGCCTCACCGTGGCGCACCACCATGCCCAGGATCTCGCCACCCTGCGGGACCCAGGAGCGCACGTAGGTGTTCATGCCCATGTGGGCCAGGCAGATCTGGTTGCACGGGCCGTAATCGTGGACGTGCGCGCCGGCCGGCAGCCGGAGTTCGTGGGTGCCCCAGCCCATCTCGGCCGGCGCCACCCCCTCCTCGTGGAAGCCCGCGATCGACCAGGTGTTGACGAACTCGTCCACTTCCTTGGGCCGGTCGCTGATCTGGGTGTCCCGTTCCGCGATGTGAATGACCTTGGTGCCGGTGGCCATCGCCAGGCGCGGGAAGTCCTCGTCCGCCAGGGCCCGCTCCAGGGCCGCCCGGCGCGCCGCCTCGGCCGGCCGCCCCTGCTTGAGCATGGCGGCGGCGATATCCAGCAGCGCCACCTTGGTCCAGTGGCTGACCAGGCCGGGGTTGGCCCCGTGCTCCACCACGGCCGTGGCGCCCTTCTCACGCCACGCATCACGCAGCCGGCGCAGGGCCATGTGGCGCACGTACAGCGTGCGCTGGGCCGGCGGGATGGCGCCGGCGTCCTCGTACGGGTCCCACAGTTCCACCGAGGTGTTGAGGTACAGCACCTGGTTATCGTGACACCACTCCACGATGGCGTTGCAGTCGATGTTCCAGGCCAGGTCGATCAGCAGATCGCCGGGGCCGACATACTGGCTCAGCAGGGTCGGCAGGTTGTCGGGCGTCACGCGGTCCTGGACATAGCGGACGCCGGCCGCCAGCGTGTCCGGGATCGTATGGCGCAGGTCCTCGAAGTCCATGATCGTGAACCGGCTGAAATCCATATCGAAGTGGCGCAGGATCAGGGGCTGCAGGCAGCGCGAGACTGAGCCGCAGCCCAGCAGCAGAATCCGGCCGGAAAACGGGATCTTCATCACCAACTCCTTTTGGGCGGGCCACCGCCCTGAGACAAAACGAAGAGCCGAAATCCCGCCGGTCCACTGGCGGAATGTCGACTCCTTGTATGGCTCCCTGGCCATCCGAAAGCCCAGACGGCGGTATTATACTCAGCGGGTCCAAAAATCAAGGGTAAGGAATCCGGCGGGTGGCTGTCATGGGCGGGC
>JAEURL010000413.1 GCA_016789165.1 Anaerolineales bacterium
TCGGAAACTGACCGAATGAAACGGCGGCACCTCCTTTCGCCGGCGCGGCTGACGGGGGCTGAGCCGGCCGCTGGGTTGGAAATCAACAGTCTGCCACGAGCGTAGCACAAAACCGCCGGCCGGGGCTATGACCCCCGGCCGGCGGGACCGGTTACGGGAGGGCCGTGGGTTCATCTGTGGGGGCCGGCCCCGCCGCCTCCAGCGCTGGTTTGGCTGCAATAACCGGCTGGCGATAACGGACCCGCACCGGCACCACGTCCGGGGCATACAGCGGCTGGATCTGGTAGCCGGCCGCGCGCGTCTTGGTGGCCGTCAGGTCGGTTACCACACCCGTCACCGTCCAGATATCGCCGCGCGCCACCTTGGGCCGGCGCAGCCCCGTGGAAGAAGAGAAGAAGACGCGCACCGGGCCGCGGCCGGCCTCCAGCCAGAAGGCCGTCGCCTCCAGCTTGACCACGCGCCCGGTCAGCGTCACCCACTGTCCGGCGGTCTCAGCCGCCACCGCCTGCACGGGCACGGGCAGCACCCGGCCGCCGTCCGGGGCCGCGATGTGGACGTGATACAGGTTGCGCGAGTAGAACTCCAGCCGGCCGGCGCGCAGGCGCGAATAGCCGAGCAGGGTCACCACCTGGCCCGGCTCCAGCGCCGGCCAATCGCCGCGCCCGAGATAGACCGGGATGGCGCCGGTTTCGTCCTGCAGGTAGATCAACCGCCGGCCCAGCAGCGGCGCCGGCACGCTCACCCGCCCGCTCAAGGTGGCCCAGGCCCCGGCCGGCCAGGTCCGAAAGACCCCGATGGGCACCAGGGCCGCCGGCGGGTTCTCAATTTTGTGGCTCTGGCGGACGGGCGGCACGGCCTGCGCCCCGTTGCCGGCCCCGGGCGAGGGCGCGCCCTGCTCCACCCAGCCGGCGCCATCCGGCACGCGCGCCCAGCTCACGTCGTCGCCGGGGTCTGCGCGGTAGGCCCATTCGTCCGCCACCTGGCCATCAGAGGTGAGCAGCCGCGCTGTATCGCCGGAGTTGTTCAGGGCCAGGCCGGTCTCGTCCTGAAAGAAGACGACGGTCTCGCCCGGCGCCAGCCAGGTGCCGGCCGGCAGCCGGAAGGGCGCGCTGCCGCCGGCCGCGTCGTCCAGCTGCCAGCCGCCCAGATCCACGGCCTCCGGGCCGGCGTTGTAAATTTCCATGAACTCCCGGCCGCCGGCGCTGGGCGCCGGCAGGAACTCGTTGAGCAGCACGGTGCGCGGAATGGGCCGCGGCGTGGGCGTTGGCAGCAGCGCCGAGTTCGGGCCGCGCGGTGTGCCGCGCAGCGGCCAGCCATCGGCGTCGCGGCCGGTGGCCGCCCCTTGATGCGTGCGCCAGTCCGGGCCTGGCCCGGCGCGTTCCATGCTCGCCAACTCGGCCGCGGCGCCGGCCGGCCAACCGGCCGCGCCCTCGACCAGGTCGATCACGCCGCCGGCCGCGTCGCGCAGGGCCAGGGTCTCGCCGCTGTTGCTCAGGCCGCCAACGTAGACCACGTCGGCGGGGATGTCGGAAATGGTCTGGTCGTCCGTGCGCTCCAGCAGCAGGTAACCGCCAGGCGGGATGACCAGGCCGGCCGGGAGGCACACGGCCAGGTCGCCGCCATCGGTCAGGGTCCAGCCGGCCAGCGGGATCGGCGCGCCGCCCGGATTGAATAATTCGATCCATTCGTCGCTCGTGGAGGCGGCCGTGCCGGCCCAGGCGACCTCGTTGATCAGGACGGCGCCGGCCGGATAGGCCGCAGCCGTCGGCGTCGGCGCAATGGTCACGGTTGGTGTGGGCGAGATCGACGGCGAGGCGGCAGGTGTGGCGGCCGGGGCCGGCGCCAGGTCGTTTGAGCCGCCCGGCGTGGCCGCCTGCTTGACCCATGCGTCCGCGCCGTCCGGCCGGCGGGCCACGGCCTCGTCGGCGGGGCCGGCGGCGTTGCCATCTGGCGCGGCGCCGCCCAGACGGACGCTGTCGATGAGCGCGCCCTGGGTGTCGCTCAGGACCAGGGTGATTGCGTTGTTCAGGGTGCCGCTGCCGCGCACGTTGCCCAGCACCAGCCGGTCGCCGGCGCGCGTGTCGGTGAAGGTCCCCAGGCCGAGGTAGCGTGTGGCCTGAAAAGCGCCGGCCGGGCTCAGGTCGCCGCTGACATCGGAGCCATCCAGCAGGCCAATCTGCCAGCCGGTCAGGTCCAGGCCGTCGGCCGTGATCAGCAGCTCCACAAATTCATCGCTGGCGCTGACGGCGCCGGCGCCGGGCGGGGCGGCAAAACCGCTGCCGCTCCAATCCTGCTGCGGATCGGTGACGACCTCGTTGATCAGGACGGCGCCGGCGAAAGCCGGCTGCGGCGTGCGGGTGGCGGTGGGAGTGGCGGAAGGCGTTGGGCTGAGGCCGGGCGCCGCCGTCGCCGTGGGCGGGGCTGTGAGGGTGGGTGAGGCCGTGGGGCCGGCCTCGGCGGTAGCACTGGGAGCCGGTGAAGCGGTCGGTGTGACGGCCCCGCCCAGGCCGCTGTTGCGCGGGCTGGGCGGCGCGGCGTAGAAATCGCCGGCGTTCTGGTTGGTGTCCGTCAGGCCGGCGCGCACGGCGGCGCTGCTGTTGCCCAGGCCCGTGATGGGCGCGCCCTCCGCGCAACTGGCCGAGGACCCATAGCCGACAAAATCGACCACGGCTGGATCGGCGGGGCAGGCGCCGGCCAGGGGCGCGAGGCCGGCCACCAAGGCGAGCTTGCCGGCCGAGGCCGAGAGGTTGAGCGCCGCCGCCTGATCCGGGGCCGGCAAGGGCGCGCCCGCGCCGCCGCCGGAGCTGAGCGCCACCAGCCAGAAGCCGCCCGGCGGCAGCGCGCCGGCCAGCGGGATCACGCTCCAGGCGCTGCCGGCGGCCGTGGCGTATTGCACGGACCAGCCGCCCAAGCTGAGCGCGGCCGGACCGAGGTTATACAGTTCGACGAAGTCATGACTGTAAGGCGCGCCGGCGTTGCCGCCGCCGCCGTACAGCTGGCTGATGACCAGGGACGTGGACGGTGTGCCGCCCACGGAGGCCAGGGCCGGCGCGCCGAGCGTCGGTGTGGGCGACAGGGAGGGGGTGGGCGAAGCGGTGGCCGCGAAGGTAGGCGCGAAGGTGGGGGTGGGCGATAACGTCGGGCTGGACAGCGGCGTGAAGGTGGGTGTGGCGGTCGCGCTGGGGAGATCGGTTGGAACCGGTGCTGGCGTGGCGGTGTCCGGGCCGGGGGTGGACGAGGCGGCCGGCTGGGACGTGGCAACGGCCGTGACTGTCTCCCCGGGCGGCACTTCCGCCGTGGCCACCGAGGTGGGAGTCTCGGCGGCGAGGCCGGTCTCTGTGGCGGCCGGCGTTGCGGAGGGAGGTTCCGGGCTGAGGGCGGGCGTGGCTTCCGGGGTGGCGCTGGCCGGCGGCTCCGCCGGTGTTTCCGTGGGCGGGGGCGGGGCGGCCGTGGCCGCGATCTCATCGGCGAGAACCGGGCGCGGCCCGGCCCAGGGCCAGCCGGCGGCGGCCAGCGCCAGGGCGAGCACCAGATTCAGAACGGCAAAGCGCGCGGGCGGCTTAGACATGGATCCCCCTGGTTGTCGGCGTGCCGCCCGACTCTACTGAGGCGGCTGGCAGCCCCCAAGCGGGCATTCGTTGGCCGGGGTTGGAAAACAAAAACGCCCGCTGACCAAGGTCAACGGGCGTCTGAAAGCAGGGGCGGCGCTTAATGGGCGGGCACGGCCTTGCCCAGCGCGGTCAGCATCTCGTCCACGGACCCGAACTTGAGGCGCGGCCGGCCGGCGGCCTGGCCGTTCGACAACTCCAGGGCGTCCAGCCGGCGCCAATCGGCGTAGGTCACAAACAGGGGCTGGCGGTCGCGCACCAGGGCCTCGACGGCGGCGGCGTCCGGCTGGGCCGGCTGACCGTGCGTGCCGCGGGCCAGGTCTTCCAGCATGCAGGTGACGGTCTCCACCGAGTCGGGCTTGTTGGTGCCAATCACGCCGCTCGGGCCGCGCTTGATCCAGCCGGCGGTGTACAGGCCGGCCAGCGGCTGCTTGGTCTCTGGGTCCAGCACGCGGCCTTTGTCGTTCAGGTTCACGCCCCAGCGCTCGTGGAAGGGCACGCCGGGCAGCGGCAGGCCGCGGTAGCCCACCGAGCGGAAGACCAGGCCGACCTCCAGCTCTTCAAACTGGTCGGTGGCCTTGGCGTTGAGGGTGCCGGTCTCGGAGGCCACCAGCACGTTGCGCACCAGGCGCATCTTGGCCACGCGCCCCTGCGCGTCGCCGATCAGCTCGACGGGCGAAACCAGGAAGCGAATGTGCAGCCGCTTGCTCTTGCCCTCCGGCTTGCGCAGGGCGTAGCCCTGCAGGATTTCCACCTTCTTCTGCAGGGTGCGGTCCTGGGCGGCCTCCAGCGCGGCGCGGCTGAGATCATCCAGCGCCACCTCGTCCGGCCGCAGGACCACATCGGCGTCGGCCATCTCGCCGACCTCCTTCACCTCCGGGTTGGTGAAGGCGGCTTGGACCGGGCCGCGCCGGCCGAGCAGGAAGACCTCTTTGATGTTGCTGTGGCGCAGGGCCTCCAGGGCGTGCGCGGCCATATCGGTCTTGAGCAGCTCGTCGGGCGTGCGGACCAGGATGCGGGCCACGTCGATGGCGACGTTGCCCACGCCCACCACCGCCGCGCGCTCGACGGAGAGATCAAAGGGGTGATGGCGAAAGTCGGGGTGGCCGTTGTACCAGGCCACGAACTCGGTGGCTGGGTGGCTGCCCTGCAGATCTTCGCCGGGGATGCCCATCTTGCGGTCGGTCTGGGCGCCGTTGGCGAAGAGGATCTGGTGGTAGTGCTGCTGGAGGTCGGCCAGGCTCAGGTGCCGGCCGAACTCGACGTTGCCGAAGAACCGGAAGCGCGGGTTGGCCGCCATGCCGTCGAAGGCCTTGGTGACAGTCTTGATCTTGGCGTGATCGGGCGCGACGCCGTAGCGCACCAGGCCGAAGGGCGTGGGCAGGCGGTCGAACATA
>JAEURL010000474.1 GCA_016789165.1 Anaerolineales bacterium
TGGCGGCGCAGTACGGCACCTGATCCGCCAGGGCCAGCACGGCCATGACCGACGAGATGTTGATGATGACGCCCGGCCGGCCCTGAGCGATCATGACGCGCGCCGCGGACTGGCTGAGCATGAAGGTGCCCTTCAGGTCCACCCCCATCACCCAGTCCCAGTCGGCGTCGCTGATGTCCATGAAATTGGCGCTGTGGTTGACGCCGGCGTTGTTGACCACGATGTCGATGTGCTGGAAGCGGTCCACGGCCGCCTGCACCAGCCGCTCGACGTCGGCGCGCTGGCTCACATCACACGTCACAAACAGGGCCTGGCCGCCCTGGTCGCGGATACCTTGCGCCACCGCCTCACCCAGCTCGGCCGTCCGGCCGGCGAGCACGACCTTGGCGCCCTCTTTGGCATATTCCTGGGCCACCGCCACACCGATGCCCTTGGTGGCGCCGGTGACGATGGCGACTTTGTCTTTGAGCTTCATAGAACACTATTCCGAGTAGGCCGGCGCGAGGCCGGCAGCGAATGCGAACCACACCGGCAGGCGGGGGCGCAGGACGACCGCGCGTTGCGCACCCGTCCGGCGCCCGCCGCCGCGCCTTACTTCACCGGCGGTTTGACGCCCACCGGCCAGCGCTGCATGATGTCGGCGATCAGGTCGGAGACGTGGTCCACCACGGCCGTGACCAGCTTCTCGCCCTTCTCGCGCGTCGCCTTGGTGGCGTCGCCGATGATGCCGTTGTCCAGCTCCTTGTACTCGGGCCGGGCAAACGTGCCTTCGAAGTGGTACATCATGCCCGGCCGCGGCGCCTGGCCGGGGGCGATGATGAACTTGCGGTCCACCAGCGGCGTGCCGCCGCCCTTGGCGGCCTTGCTCATATCGATGTACTGCGGGTACAGGTACAGGCCCATCGAGGTCTCGGCCTCGTCGGCGTGCCACATGTAGTCCACCAGCGCGTTCTTGTCGTCGCGCAGGAAGTCGTACCAGTGCAGCGAGAGCGTGAAGTGGCCGGCCAGGCCGAGCTTGTGCACGGCCACCAGGGTCGTCGAGACCTGGCCGTGGGCCGAGAGGATGATGAACTTGTTGTAGCCCGAGACCGCCGCGCCCTGGATGATGTCGCACAGCAGGCCGATGTGCGTCTCATAGCTGAGCGGGATATTGCCGGGCATGTACCAGTGGTGGTACGGGTGCGAGCCGTACATGGGGGTGTTGAGCAGCATCGCCCCGGACTTCTTGGCGATCAGCTCGGCCAGGCCAATGGCGTTGTAGTTATCCACGCCGCACGGGGCGTGCGGGCCGTGCTGCTCGGTGGCGCCGATGGGCAGGATCGCCACGTCGCAGACTTCCTTGGCCCAGTTCACCACCTCGCCGGCCGTCAACTCGGACCACCACAGAAACCGTCGCTCTTTCATTGTCGTACTCCCTTTCTAGATTTGAATCGCCAGGGCGCCCCGGGCGTCCCGGTCAGATGGATACCGCCAGCCGCTAGGCGGCCGGCACGGGGGTCAGGGGGCGCCTGGCCCCCAATTCCACACTCAACGCCAGCAGCTCCTCGAAGAGCTTGGGCGGGATCGGCAGGCCTTGAGCCCGACGCTTCTGCGCGGTGCGGTGCTCGATCTCGCCGGGCAGGAACATCTCGGCCTTGGGGTCCAGCATGGGCGAGGCCTTAATGCGGGCGTAGAAGCCGGCCATGCGGGCCTTCATCTCGTCCGGGGTGATGATGGCGCCCAGGTTCAGGGCGATCATCAGGTGCCCGGTCAGGCTGGGGTCGTCCGGGTGGGCGTACATGCTCTTCATCTGGTCGCCGTAGACGCCGCCCGTGATCAGGCCGCACAGGATATCCACGGCGTACGAGAGGCCCAGGCCCTTGAAGCCGCCCATCGGCAGCAGGAAGCCGGCGAAAGCTTTATCCGGGTCGTCGGTCGGCCGGCCGTCTTTGTCCGTGGCCCAGTCCAGCGGGATCTTCTCGCCCTTCTTGCTGGCCAGCAGCAGCTTGCCGCCGGCCACCGCCGAGAGCGACATATCCAGCACGAAGGGGAAATCGCCGTAGGTGGGGATGGCGATCGCAATCGGGTTGTTGCCGGTGACCGGCTTGGTCCCGCCGGGCGCCACGATGTTGGGGATGACGTTAGTCATCGAAATCCCGACCATACCGCGCTCGGCCGCCAGCCGGGCATACAGGGCCGCCGCGCCAAAGTGGTTGCTGCGGATGGCCCCCACCACGCCCACGTTGTGGACCTCGGCCAGCTCGATGGCGCGCAGCATGGCGTCGCGGCCCACCAGGAAGCCGGGCGCATCGTCGCCGTCGATGACCTCCAGGCCTTGGCTGCCGCGCAGCACGCGGGTCTGCGGCTGGGGGTTCATCGCGCGCTTGCGCAGGCGCTGAATGTAGGCGGGCAGGCGCAGCACGCCGTGCGAATCGATCCCCCACAAGTTGGTGTCCACCAGGCACCGGGCGCAGAAGGCCGCGTCGTCGGCCGCCAGACCAGCCCGCCGGAAGAGCTCGTCCACAAACGGCTCCAGGTCTTC
>JAEURL010000489.1 GCA_016789165.1 Anaerolineales bacterium
GCCCGCCAGCCGGCCGCCCACCACCCCGCCGATCAGGGCGCCGCCGGCCATCACCAGCGCCGCCGACCAGACCACCTGACCCGAGAACAGAAAGAAGATCGCGGCGGCGATATTGACGCTGAAGGACACCGATTGTTTCAGGGCGTTCAGGCGGGTCAGGTTGTCGTCCAGCACCACGCCCAGCACGGCCAGCACGATCACGCTCAGGCCGGCCCCGAAGTAACCGCCATACACGGCCGCCAGCCCCACCGGCCCCATCACCCACGCCTCAGACAGCGGCCGGCCGCTCTGCCCGGCCCGGCGCGTCAGCCAGGCCCGCACCGGGTCCTGGGCGGCCAGCAAGCCGGAGGCTAGCAGGATCAGAAACGGGACCAGCTGCCGGAACAGCTTCTCGCCTGTATTCAGCAGCAGCAAGCCGCCGATGACGCCGCCGAGGGCGGCGGCCGGCAGCACCAGCCACAGGCGCCGGCGCTGACCCTTCAAGTCGTTGAGCTGCGCCAAGGTGGCGCCGAAGTAGCCGGGGCTGAGCGCCACCGTGTTCGTGACGTTGGCCGCCACATTCGGCACCCCCACCGCCACCAGCATCGGGAACGTGATCAGGGTGCCGCCGCCAGCCAGGGCATTGACGGCGCCGGCCGCCATGGCCGCCAGCGCCACCAGGACGTAATCAAAGGGACTGTGCATGCCGCGCTCGCTCTCTATCTGCCTGCTCAGGCGCTGGGCCCGGGCAGCGGCTCCAGGGACTCCGGCCGATGGCCGAAGGTAATGGTGGGCCGGCCGGCCTCCGGCGCCGCCCAGCGTGCGCCGTTGGCGATCACACGCAGCACTTCCGGCTGGTAGTAGGTGGGATAGCTCTCGTGTCCAGGCCGGAAATAGAAGATCCGGCCGGCCCCGCGCCGGTAGCAGCAGCCGCTGCGGAAGACCTCCCCACCCTGGAACCAGCTGACAAACACCAGCTCGTCCGGCGCCGGCACGTCGAAACGCTCGCCGTACATTTCCTCGTGCGGGATCTCGAAGTACTCGCCCAGGCCGGCCGCGATCGGGTGGCCAGGCTCCACCACCCAGATCCGCTCCTTCTCCTCGGCCTCGCGCCACTTCAGGTCGCAGCTGGTGCCCATCAGGCGCTTGAAGATCTTGGAGAAGTGGCCGGAGTGCAGAACTACCAGCCCCAGCCCGCCCAGCACGGCCTGCTGGACCCGATCCACCACCGCGTCCTGGACCTCGCCGTGGGCCATGTGCCCCCACCAGAACAGGACGTCGGTATCCGCCAGGACGGCGGCCGTCAGGCCATGCTCGGGCTCGTCGAGCGTGGCGACGCGCACGCGCATCCCCTGGCCGGCCAGATGCGCGGCGATGGGCGCGTGCAGGCCATCCGGGTAGACGCGGCGCACCGCCGCGTGTTCCTTTTCGTGCCGATACTCATTCCAGATAGTGACTCGCAGAGACATTGGATTTCCTTTGCGCCCTACTTGAGCCGCACCACGCGGCCGCCCTTCTCCGCCGAGGCCCGGATGGCGTCCCACAGGCGCGTCATGCGCAGGCCCACCTCCGGCGGGGAGGGGTTCGCGATCTGGCCGGAGCGCACGGCCAGAAATTGCTCCCACACCCCCAGCGAGGGCGGGGTCTTCACTTTGCGCAACGCCGGCTGGCCGGCGCGCTGAATTTCGAGGAATTCCCCCCACATCCCGGTGCGCACAATGCCGCGCTCGCAGAAGGCGCGGATATCGGATGAACAGGACGGGATCGTCTCGCCGCAGGCATTGATGGTCACCAGCGCCCCGGAGCGCAGCCGGCCCATCACGGCGGCGCGCGTATCCACCGGGCGGCCGGCGTTATCCAGCCAGGCCGCCACCTCGCTGAAGTCCTCGCCGGCCAGCTCGGCGACGGTGTTGAGGACGTGCGCGCCCGTGTCGAACAGGAAGCCGCCGCCGGCCAGCTCCGGCCGCTGCCGCCAGGTGCCGGCGGTGTTGGGCCCCCAGTTCTGCCAGACCGTGCTGCTGATGTTCAGCACCTGGCCCAGCTCGCCCGAGCGCAGCAGCTGCACGGCCGCGCGCAGGTTGGGCGAGAGGCTGCCGGGGAAAGCCACCACCAGCAGCCGGCCGGTGCGGTCACGGGTTTCGATCAGGCTCTCGGCCTCGGCCGCATTCATCACCATCGGCTTCTCAAGCAGCACGTCCAGGCCGGCCTCCAGACAAGCCTTGGTTTGGGCGTGGTGGAAGGCGTGCGGGGTGATGATGAAGACGGCGTCCAGCCGGCCGGCGTACTCGCGCAGCAGGTCGCGGTAGTCCGGCACGTTGGGCGGCG
>JAEURL010000495.1 GCA_016789165.1 Anaerolineales bacterium
GCCCGCCAGCAGGCCGAGACCCGCCAGGCCGAGGCCGCCGGCCAGCCGCTGGAACTGGTGGCCACCCTGGCGGAGGGCGGCTGGCTGGGCCGGCCGCAGTGGCGCTCGCTGGGCGCGCTGGCCTTCAAGAGCAACTGCGGCGCGCCGCTGGAGCTGGAGGTGGGCGGCCAGGCCCGCAACCGCGAGGCCCTGACGGAGGCCCTCCTGCTGCCGCCCGGCACGCGCGTGGCCGGCCGGAACCGCTACTACGCGCTGCTCTACCTGCGCGCCACGCGCGCCCCGGAGGCCGAGGTCGGCGTGCACAGCCCGGTCCTCCAGCGCACCCATGTGATCAAACCCGTGGATTGGCACAACATCTGGGTCTACGGCATGGACGTGTTCATCGCCGGCTGGCTGACCAAGGGCGAGTTCCTGGCGCTGGGCCGGCGTCTGCCGGCCGGCTCGCGCGTCAAGCAATATCCGCGCACCCAGACCGCCAACCGCGCTGTCCCGGTCCAGAATCTGCGCCCCATCGCCGAACTGGCCGCCCGGGTCCGCGCCTTCGCCAAGCGGGGCTGAAGCGCCATCCTGTAAAAACCGACCTAATTTGATACAATTTTCACGGATGGCCAGGTCTGATTTCGCAGCCGCCCTCCGTCATGAGGCAAAGTGGACGTTCTTGTCGATCACCCCACCTCCCGGACTGTCGCCCGCGCCCTGCAGCCCGGCCTGGAGCAGGCCCGGCGGCTTGGCCGGCCCGTGGTGGCCAGCCTGGTCGAGCCGATCCTGACCTTTGACGCCATCGATTTGTTCGAGCGCGCGGCCGCCGCGGCCGCCGAGCGTTTTATGTGGGCGCGCCCCAGCGATGACTTCGCCGTGGTGGGGCTGGGTGTGGCCGCCGCCCTCGAGGCCGGCCCCGGCGGGCCCTCGCGCTTCCGGCAGGCGGCCCAGGCCTGGCAGGCCCTGCTCGCCGACCTGGTCTACACCGGCCCGCGCGGCGTGCCAGGCGTGGGCCCGCTGCTGCTGGGCGGCTTCGCCTTCGACGATGCCCGGCCGGCCACCGACCTGTGGGCGGGCTTCCCGGCCGGCCGGCTGGTGCTGCCGCGCCTGATCTTTACCCGGCTGGAGGAGCGCGCCTGGCTCACCCAGACCGTGCGGCTGGCCCCCGCCGACGATCCCGTCCAGGCTGCCGAAGCGCTGGTGGCGCTGCGCGACCGGGTGCTGGCGGCGGCCGAAACCCCGCTGGTCAGCCGGCCGGCCGCGCCGACCACGCTCAATGAACTGCGCTCGGCCTCGGACTGGCAGGCCGATGTGGCCAAGGCCGCCCAGGCCGTGGCCGCCGGCGAAATGCAGAAAGTGGTGCTGGCGCGCGCCGCCCAACTGGAGGCGGATACGCCCTTTGCCGCCGGCCGGGCGCTGCGCTACTTGAGCGCCAATTACCACGGCTGTTACCTGTTTGCCGCCGCCCGCGGCGAGCGCTGTTTCCTGGGCGCTACGCCCGAGCAGCTCATCCGTCTGCGCCACGGCGAGGTGCGCACCATGAGCCTGGCCGGCTCCATCCGGCGCGGCCGCACACCTGAGGAAGATCAACAATTGGGCCAGGCGCTGCAGGACAGCGTCAAGGACCGCAACGAGCACGCCGTGGTCGTGCAGGCGATGGTGGAAGCCCTCTACTCGGTCTGCCCCAGCCTGAGCGTCGGCCCCACCGGCCTGCTCAAGCTCGGCAACATCCAGCACCTGTGCACGCCCATCACCGGCCCGGTGGCCGAGGGCCACAGCCTGCTGGACCTGGTGGAGCGCCTGCATCCCACGCCGGCGGTGGGCGGCCGGCCGCGCGCCGTGGCCCTGGAGTGGATCCGCCGGCACGAGCAGCTGGACCGCGGCTGGTACGCCGGCCCGATTGGCTGGGTGGACGCGCGCGGCGAGGGCGAGTTCGCCGTGGCCCTGCGCTCGGCCCTGCTCGACGGCGACCGGGCCACGCTCTTCGCCGGCTGCGGCATCATGGCCGATTCCGACCCCGAGCGCGAATACGTCGAATCCACGCTTAAGCTCAAGCCGATGCTGGCGGCCCTGACCCAATAGCGACGAACGGCGAAAGGCGCCGGACCAACGCGGGCTCTCGCCTTTCGTCCCTCGTCCTTCGCCACTATGACCCCGGCCCAAGTCCTCCATGCCTACGTCGGCGCCTTTGTGGATGAGCTGGTCCGCGCCGGCCTGACCGATGTCTGCCTGGCGCCGGGCTCGCGCTCCGCGCCGCTGGCCTACCTCGTCGCGGCGCGGCCCGATCTGAAACTGTGGACGCACCTGGACGAGCGTTCGGCCGGCTACTTCGCCCTCGGGCTGGCCAAGGCCGCGCGCCGGCCGGTGGCCCTGATCTGCACTTCGGGGACGGCCGCCGCCAATTTCCTGCCGGCTGTGGTGGAGGCCCGCCTGGCGCGCGTGCCCTTGCTGGTGCTCACGGCCGACCGGCCGCCCGAGCTGCGCGACACCGGCGCGCCGCAGACCATCGACCAGCAGCGCCTGTATGGCGGCTTCGCCAAATGGTTTGTGGAGCTGCTGCTGCCGGAGGCGACCGCCGACGCCCTGCGCTACGTCCGCACGGTGGCCGGCCGCGCCCTGGCCCTGGCCCAGGAGGCTCCGGCCGGCGCGGTCCACCTGAATTTCCCGTTCCGTGAGCCGCTGATCCCGGCGCCGCCGGACACGCCGGCCGAAGACGTGGCCCGCGCCGCGGGCCGGCCATACGCCGTGGTGTCCCCTGGCCGGCGCGCGCCGGAGCCGGCCGCCGTGGCCCAGTTGGCCGCCGAGTTGGCCGGGATCGAGCGCGGCCTGATCGTGGCCGGCCCGCAGACTGACCCGGATTTCCCGGCGGCGCTGGCCGCCCTGGCCGAGGCGCTCCAATATCCGATCCTGGCTGATCCGCTCTCCCAGGTGCGCTGCGGGCCGCATCCGCGTCTGCACGTCCTGGATGCGTACGACGCCTGCCTGCGCGACCCCGCCACTGTGGCGACCCTGCCGCCGGAGGTGATCCTGCGCTTGGGGGCCATGCCCACCTCCAAGCCGGCGCTGCAATACCTGCAGAAATATCCCGAGGCGCGCCAAATTCTGATCGACCCCGGCGGCGAGTGGCAGGACCCGCCTCGGCTGGCCGCGCAGGTCCTTCAGGCTGATCCGGTCCTGGCCTGTGCCGCGCTCACGGCCGCCCTCCCCCGTGGGGTGCGGGCCGGCGGCAGCCCCTGGCTCGCCCGCTGGCGCGCGCTCGACGCCTGTGCGCGCGCGGCCATCGCCCAGCAAGTGGCGGCCTTCGCCGAGCCGTTCGAGGGCCGCGTCTTTGCCGAGCTGGCCGGGTGCCTGCCCGAGGGCGCCACGCTCTTCGCCAGCAGCAGCATGCCGGTGCGCGATCTGGACACCTTTTTCCCCGGCAGCGGGAAGGCCGTGCGCTTCCTGGCCAACCGCGGCGCCAACGGCATCGACGGCGTGGTCTCCAGCGCGCTGGGGGCGGCGGCGGCCGGGCCCGGTCCGCTGGTGCTGGTCATCGGCGACGTGGCGCTCTATCACGACCTCAACGGCCTGCTGGCCGCCCGGCGCCATGGCCTGAGCGCCACCGTCATCCTGATCAACAACGACGGCGGCGGCATCTTTTCCTTTCTGCCGCAGGCCGCGCATCCGGACAACTTCGAACTGCTCTTCGGCACGCCGCACGGTTTGGATTTCCGGCCGGCCGCCGAGCTGTATGGCGCAGCCTTCCACCGGCCGGCCGATTGGGCCGCGTTCCGGGCCGCCGTGCAGGCCGGCCTGGCCGGCTCCGGGCTGACCCTGATCGAGGTGCGCACCCAGCGGGACGCCAACGTGACCCAGCACCGCGCGGTCTGGAAAGCGGTGGCCGCCGCCCTGCGCGGCTGAGGCGGCCGATGCGGCTGACCGTCGATGGCCTGAGCTATAACCTGGAGGCTGGCGGCGCGGGCGAGCCGCTGGTGCTGCTGCACGGCTTCACGGGCAGCGCCGCCAACTGGCGCGCCGGCCGGCCGGCCCTGGAGGCCCGGCACCAGGTGCTGGCCGTCGATCTGCCCGGCCACGGCGGCTCAGACGCGCCGGCCGACCCGGCCCGCTATACGATGGCGCACACCGTGGCCGACCTGGCCGGCCTGCTGGATCAGCTGGGCCTGCGCACCATATTTTTGCTCGGTTACTCAATGGGCGGGCGCGTGGCCCGGCACTTCGCGGCGGCTTATCCGGAGCGGGTGCGCGGCTTGATCCTGGAGAGCGCTTCGCCCGGCTTGGTCACGGCGGAGGAGCGCGCGGCCCGGATGGCGGCGGACGCGGCCCTGGCCGAGCGGATCGAGCGCGAGGGGCTGGCGGCCTTCGTCGATCACTGGGAGCGCTTGCCGCTCTTCGCCAGCCAGGCGCGCCTGCCGGCCGAAGCGCGGGCCGCCCTGCGGGCGCAACGCCGGGCCAACAACCCA
>JAEURL010000505.1 GCA_016789165.1 Anaerolineales bacterium
CGCGTGAAGCGCCCGGGCAGACCCAGGCGCCGATAGATCAGGAGCCGCCCGGCGCCGGCGTCGGGTTCGCGGCCGGCCGTGGCGGCCGGCAGCGTCGCCCGCCACTCGCAGTACGGGGCGTGCTCGGGCGCCAGATCGCCCAGGGCGTAGGCGGCCCAGTTTCGGTCGGTTTCCAACATAGCCCGGATGCGGGCGGGGTCAGTCAGCGGGGGCATATGACGAAGGTTTTCCGGAGCCGGCCGGCCCGGGTGTGGTCGCTCAGCCGGCGCCCTTGAGTTTCTTCCAGTGCCGCTCAAAGCGCTCGATCTGCTGGCGGATATACCAGATGTGCGGGTCGGCGCGGCGGCGGCCGTGGGTCAGGCGCTGCATGGCCTGCTCGGCCGTGTCCCCCTGGGCGATCAGGATGCAGGCGGCCATGGCCACACTGCGGTGCCGGCCGTGCTTGCAGTGGACGAAGACGCGTCCGCCGGCCCGGATGACGTCCAGGGCAGCCTGGACGCCCTTGAGAAAGGTGCGCGTCGGAATGGGCGTCAAGGGCGAGTCCACAGTGCGCAGCCAGAGCACGGGCACGGCCGGCTCGGCGAACCGGCCGGTGGCGTTGCGCAGGGCGCGCAGGGTGATGATCAGGCGCACCCCCAGCGCCTCCAGCTGCGCTAGATCGCGCGCGTGCGGCTGGCCGCCCACGTAGAGATCGTCGGTGATCGCGGAAATGTCCATCAGCCGGTCGGTGTCTCCCAACAGAAGAGGCCCTCGGCGGAGGCGGCCTGGATGGCCAGCTCGGCGTCGAACAAGCCCCGGTGGATCAGCTCGGCCAGCAGCGCGGTCACGTCCGGGGCCGCCAGCGGCAGCGTGTACGCCTCCGGGCGCTGGCGGGTGAAGACGTGCAGGCTGTCCGAGCCCAGCCAGCCCTCCATCTCCAGACAGACGCGCACAATGTCGGTCCAGGCCGCCTGATCCTGCCAGGCCGGCCGGCCCGGCGGCTGCACGGCGCGCGTGAAGCCGTGTGCGTCCCAGGTCACGTGATACCAGTCCATGCGTGTCAGCGGGCGGGCATCGGGCAGTCTAACCGGCCCGGCGGGCGGCCGGGCTGACCGTTGGGGCGCCGGCGGCGCTCCCAAGGCGACAGCAGGCTGACAAATCTCCTGGCCTGCAACAACCGGCCGGCCCCGGCGTAATATTGGGCAGACGGTTGGTTCAAAAGGAGGCCCTATGTCAACAACGTCGCGCGCCTGGCGCCATGCCTTTCGGGAAAGCCTGCGGCACTCACTCAGGCACTCGCTGCGCCGCGAGCAGGCCGACCGCCATCACCGCTCGTTCTTCGGGTGGCTGATCTGGCTGCTGTTCCTGCCGGTGCGCCTGGTCTTCGGGCTGGTCGCCTTCATCATCGGCCTGGTGGGCCGCGTGGTGGGCGTGGTGCTCGGCCTGGTGCTGCTGCTGGCCGGCGTGCTCATCAGCCTGACCATTGTCGGCGCCATCGTCGGCGTCCCGCTGGCCCTGCTCGGCCTGCTGATTGTCCTGAAATCGCTGTTCTGACCTGTCCGGGCGCCCAGCGCCAGACGGAGGCCGGCTGCCGGCCTCCGTCTTTTGTTTCCGGCCTCAGACCATCACCGGCTCCACGTAAACCCCGAAGACCTCTTTCATCACGCCCATGATCTCGCCCAGGGTGGCGTAGGCGCGGACGGCGTCCAGGATCAAGGGCATGGTGTTCTGCGTGCCCTGGCACGCGATCCGCAGCCGGTCCAGCGCCTGGCCCACCCGTCCGCTGTCGCGCGTCTGGCGCAGCGCCTGCAGCCGGCCCGCCTGCCGCGTATATCCCTGCGGGTCCATCGCCAGGATCGGGATGGCGATCGGCTTGTCGTCCACGTAGTCGTTGACGCCCACAATCGTGCGGACGCCGGCGTCGATCTCGCGCTGGTAGCGATAGGCGGCGTCGGCGATCTCCTGCTGGAAGAAACCGCGCTGGATGGCCGGGATCACGCCGCCCAGGTCGGCGATGCGCTGGAAGTAGGCGCGCGCCTGGGCCTCGATCTGGTCGGTGAGCGCCTCCACGAAATACGCGCCGCCGAGCGGGTCCACGGTGTTGGCGGCGCCGGATTCGTGGGCGATGATCTGCTGAGTGCGCAGGGCGATGGTCACGGCCGCCTCGGAGGGCAGCGCCAGGGCCTCGTCCATGCTGTTGGTGTGCAGGCTCTGGGTGCCGCCCAGCACGGCGGCCAGCGCCTGCAGGGCCACGCGCACGATGTTGTTCTCCGGCTGCTGGGCGGTGAGCGAGACGCCGGCCGTCTGGGTGTGGAAGCGCATCAGCCAGGTGCGCGGGTCCCGGGCCCCGAAGGTCTCGCGCAGCTCGCGCGCCCAGATGCGGCGGGCCGCCCGGTACTTGGCGATCTCCTCAAAGAAGTCGTTGTGGGCGTTGAAGAAGAACGAGATGCGCGGCGCGAACTCGTCGACGTTCAGGCCGCGCGCCACGCCCCAGCGCACGTACTCCAGGCCGTCCGCCAGGGTGAAGGCCAGCTCCTGCGCGGCGGTGCTGCCAGCCTCGCGGATGTGGTAGCCGGAGACCGAGATCGGGTTCCACTGCGGTACGTGCTGCGCCCCGAACTCGAACGTGTCCACCACCAGCCGCATCGAGGGCTCGGGCGGGAAGATGTACTCCTTCTGGGCGATGTACTCCTTCAGGATGTCGTTCTGGGTGGTGCCGCGCAGTTGGTCCAGCCGCACGCCCTGCTGCTCGGCCACCGCCAGGTACATGGCCCAGATCACGGCCGCCGGCGAGTTGATGGTCATCGACGTGGAGACCCGGTCCAGCGGGATGCCGGCCAACAGGACCTCCATGTCCTTGAGCGAACTGATCGCCACGCCGCACTTGCCGAACTCGCCCAGCGCCTCCGGCGCGTCGGTGTCATAGCCCATCAGGGTGGCCAGGTCAAAGGCGATGGACAGGCCGCCGCCGCCCTGCTCCAGCAGGTATTTGAAGCGGGCATTGGTCTCCTCGGCCGAACCGAAGCCCGCGAACAGGCGCATGGTCCACAGCCGGCCGCGGTGCCCGCTGGCGTGGACGCCGCGCGTGTAGGGGTACTCGCCCGGAAAGCCGAGGTCGCGCGCGTAATCCAGGCCGGCCACATCCAGGGGCGTGTACAACCGCCGCACCGGCTCGGACGAGGTGGTGATGAAGTCGGCCTGCCGTTCGGGCAGCCGGGCCAGGGTCCGGCGGAGCGTGTCCGCCTCCCATCGTTCCTGGGCGGCGCGCAGTTCGGCGAGCTTGGCGGGATGGAACATGGGACCTCCGGCGGGGCGAAGAGGAGCGGAAATTTGGCCGCGCGGGTCGGATTATACCGGCAGATGGGAGGCCGGCCGGGGCGCTCAGGGCGTTGGCGGTTCGCTCTGGCTGAGGCCCGGCACCTGGACCACCAGCCGGTAATAGCGGCCGTCGTCTTCCACCGCCTGGCCCCACAGGCTGACGTTGACGGCCGCCCAGGCGGCCTGCAGGGCCTCGCCCTCCACCCAGCGGCCGGCCGACGCCTCGGCCAGGGAGAAGCCGGCGGCCACGGCCGGCCAGTGGCTCACCGGCGCGGAGCCGGAGATGAAGCCGCCTTGCTCCTGGGCGATGAGATAGCCGCGTTCCGGGATGAAGTCGGCGCCGGCCGCGCCCGCGCCCTCCGCCGCCGCGGCATACAGGTCGTCGAAGGCGGCCGGCGCGCCGCGGTAATACTCGCACACCTGATGGCTGGTGGATGTGAGCGTCACGCCCAGGCACTGGCTGGCCAGATCGGTGACGCTGTAATCGCCGTAGTTGCTCTGCCAACCGAAGAAGCCGGCCGCCGCGATCCGGTCCAGGAAGGCGCGCTGCTCGTCCGGCGTGAGCCGGCCCTCCCGCACGCGCCGCTCGCCGCCCGCGCCCAGTTCCACCCACACGATCCGGCCGTCGCCCCACAGGGTGGCGTCCGGGATGTAGTTCAAGGCCACCTCGTACGGCACCATGCCGCAGCAGTTGGCGGCCCGCAGGACCACGGCCTGCGGGGACGGATCCCAGGCGATCTCGGGCCGCGGCGGGAACAGGGTGCTGCAGGCCAGGGCGGCCAGGCTGAGCGCCAGCAGGGCGAGGCGGGCCGGCCGGTTCATGGGGCGGTGACGGTGAGCGTCAGCGGCTCGCCGGCGATGAAGGGGCCGGTGGCCGAGCCCGCGTACACGTCGAAGACAATAGCGCCGGGCGCCAGCGCGTCCAGGGTCAGATACAGCTGATCGCCGCTGGCCTGGATGCCGGCCACCCGCACCACCTGGCTGTTGGCGCTCAGGGCGCGCACGCGGTTCTCGGCCGTGGCCTGGAAGCTCAGGTAGCCGAAGCCGTCGCCGGCGTCGCGGCCCTGGAGCGAAAAGATCGGGGCCGAGATCCCATTGGCCTGCACCAGCACCGCGAAGGTGGCGCCGGCGGGCGCGGCCGCGGTGTTAACGCAGGCGGCGACGGCGGGCGTGTCGCCGCTGAGCGCCGGCAGCGTGCAGATCGCGCCGGGGGCCGGGAAGGTGGGCGGTGGCCCGCCGGCCGGATCCGGCGTGCGGGTGGCGCACGTCGTCCCGCAGCCGTTGGGGCAATTCCCGGCGCAGAAGTAGGCCTCGTCGGACCAGCAGGCCGGCGGCGTGCACATCGGCATGGGCGTCTCGGCCGCGGTCAGGCTCGGCTCCGGTGTGACGCCCACCGGGGCCGGGACCGTGGCGCAGACTGTGCCGCAGCCGCCGGGACAATCGCCGGACGGGCAGGCGTAGGTTTCGCCGGCCTGGCAGGGCGGCGGCGTGCATTGCACAAAGGGCGTGGGGGTCGCGGTGGCGGCCCACGGCAAAGCCAGCGGCCGGCAGGCGGCCAGCCAGATCAGGGGCAACACCAGCAAGAGGCGCGATAACCGGGGCATGGGCGGGTCCTCCGCGCTGATTTTAGCGCAGGCCGCTGGCGTAGGTGACGTTGACGTGGGTGACCTGGCCGGCCAGGAGCGTCACCGTCTGCTCGGGCGCCTGGGCCTGGGTTGGGAGCGGCTCTGGCCGAAGCGTATACGTGCCGGCCGCCAGCGCGGCCGCAAAGCGGCCATCCGGCCCGCTGTCCAGCCGGGCGACGGGCCGGCCCTGCGCGTCGAGCACGGTCAGGCTGGCCTGCCCGAGTTGGTCGGGGCAGGCGCCGCCGGCCTGGGCGGCCGGGCACGGCGGCCTGATCCAGATCTGGCCGGCCAACTGGCCGGGCCGGTCCGGCGCGGGCGTGGCCGCGATGCAGCCCGCAAATAGCAGCATGGTGCTGAGAGCCAGGCCGAGGCGGAGCCGGAACATGGTCTTCTCCAGCGAGCGGCGGGTGTGCCTTCAGGACGCTGCTCCGGGCCGGCCTGTTCCCGGCCCATTCCCAACAAAAAACGGGCGCCTCAGGCGCCCGTTGAACTGCCGGCTGGCGACGCTTACAGCGATTCGCGCAAATTGTGTTTGGTGGCGTAGGCGGCGGCCTCGGCCCGGTTGGAGAGGCCGAGCTTGCTAAGGATATTGCTCACGTAGTTCCGGACGGTGCCCTGGCCCAGATGGAGGTCTTG
>JAEURL010000523.1 GCA_016789165.1 Anaerolineales bacterium
CTTCGCCCTGCCGTATCCGCCGGACCCGCACTTCCCGGCCCAGCCCATCAGCGTCAGCCGGGCCGAGTTCGACGCGGCCGTGGAGCGCCTGCGCGCCGCGGGCCTGCCGCTCAAACCGGACCTCGACCAGGCCTGGTCGGACTTCGCCGGCTGGCGCGTGAACTACGACGCCACCCTGCTGGCGCTGTGCACGCTGGTCAGCGCGCCGCCGGCCCCCTGGTCCAGCGACCGCGCCCGCCCTTGGATGCCCAAGGCCCTCTGGGGCGGCCGGCTCCGATTCGATTGACACCTGGAGGACAACATGGCTGAACTCAAGACCAAACCCACCGGACAGAGCGTGGCCCGCTTTATCCAGGCGCAGGCCGACGAGCGGCGCCGGGCGGAGTGCCAGACCCTGGTGGACCTCATGCGCCAGGCCACGGGCGCCGAGCCCAAATTGTGGGGCACCGCCATCGTCGGCTTTGGGGACTATCACTACACGTACAAGAGCGGCCGGGAGGGGGACTGGTTCCCGATCGGCTTCTCGCCGCGCAAGCAGAACCTGACCCTGTACGCGATGGGCGGCTGGGAGGCCTTTGCGCCGCTGCTGGCCAAGCTCGGCAAGCACAAGCTGGGCAAGGGCTGCCTGTACCTCAACCACCTGGACGAGGTGGACCTGCCGACCCTGCGCAAGCTCATCGCCCAGGCCGTCAAGCAGGCGCGCCGGCTCGAGCGCGCCCAGCAGTAGGCCGGGCCGGCGCGGATACGGGGACACGGCTCGCCGGGCCTGGCCGGCGGTGCTGTGAGACCCCCCTGAGAGCTTTTGCCAGCCTCCTGATGATAGAATTCACATGCTATCAGCCCAGGAGTTTGCATAATGCCTGATTCCGAAAAACTCATGCGCCCGAGCCGTCCGGTGGGCATCGCCGGCTATGGCGCCTACGTGCCGCGCTACCGCCTGCCGGCCAAGGAAGTGGCCCGCGTCTGGACCGAAGGCACCAGCGCGCTGCCCATCAAAGAGAAGGCGGTGCCCGGCCTGGACGAGGACGTGGCCACCATGTCCATCGAGGCGGCGCGCAATGCCCTGCTGCGCGCTGGCACGGACCCGGCCCAGATCCGGGCGGTGTGGGTGGGAAGCGAGAGCCACCCCTACGCCGTGAAGCCCACCTCCACCATTGTGGCCGAGGCCATCGGCGCGGTGCCCCACGTTCAGGCCGCGGACTGGCAGTTCGCGTGCAAGGCCGGCACCGAGGCCATGCAGGCCGCCATCGGCTTCATCGGCTCGGGCATGGCTGAGTACGCCCTGGCCATCGGCATGGACACGGCCCAGGGCCGGCCCGGCGACGCGCTGGAGTACACGGCTGGCGCCGGGGGCGCGGCCTACCTGCTCGGGCCGGCGGAGGACGCGCTGGCCGTCTTCGAAGGCTCGTACTCCTTCGTCACTGACACCCCCGATTTCTGGCGCCGGCAGTACGAGAAGTATCCCGAGCACGGCCAGCGCTTCACGGGCGAGCCCGCCTACTTCAAGCACATCACGGCCGCCGCGCAGACCTTTCTAGATCTCTCCGGCACCAAGCCGGCTGATTACAAGTACGCGGTCTTTCATCAGCCTAACGTGAAGTTCCCGCAGAAGGCGGCCAAGACGCTGGGCTTCAAAGACGAGCAGATCAAGACCGGCCTGCTGGTGGGCGAGATCGGCAATACCTACGCCGGCAGCGCCATGATCGGCCTGACGGCGGTGCTGGACGAGGCCCAGCCCGGCGACCGCGTGCTGGTGGTCTCGTTCGGCTCCGGCGCCGGCTCAGACGCCTTCGGCCTGACGATCACGGACCGGCTGCCCGAGCGCCGCGACCGCGCCGCGCGGACCCGCGCCTACATCGCCCGCCGCACCGAGATCGATTACGCCTTGTACACCCGCCTGCGCGGCAAGCTGGTGATGAAGTAGCGCCGGCGTCTTTCTCCGCAGACAGCCCAGCAGCGCGCGGCCGGGGGCGCCGCGCGCCGGATAACACCTATGAACCGCCACATTCTTCTGATCCTTGTCATCGGGGCCGGCCTGTTGGGGTTGGCCGCCTGCGCCTCGGTGCCGCCGGCCCCGGAGCTGGTGCAGGGCGACGCCTGGGAATACGGCCTGACCGCGGCCGATCTGCCGGCCGGCTGGTCGGTGAGCGAGCAAAGCGCGCAGACGGCCGTAGACCTGGCCCGCCCGCCGGACCCGGCCGTGACCGGCATTACGGCCACCCTGCCAATCTCGGTGCCGGCCAGCCTGCAGAACGTCCAGCAGATCTACGCCGCCCGGTACGCGCCGCCGGAGGCCTCGACCTATGCGGATTTCACGCTCGAGGTCCTGATCTTCCCCACGCTGGCCGATGCCCAGGCCGGCCTGAGCGCCGAGGCGCCGGGCGAGGGCTGGGAGCTGGTGGCGGCGCCGGCCGTGGGCGAGCAGAGCCAGGTCTGGCGCTACCAGGCGCCGCTCACCGAGACCACCCAGGGCCTGTACCGCGTTGACTTCCGCTACTGGAACGCCGTGGCCTCGCTGACCATGCTGGGCGGCGCGGACGTGCTGCCGGGACCGGAGGAGCCGCTGCGCTATGCCCAGATCGTGCTGGGCAAATTCACGGCCGGCGCGGACCCGGCCGCCCTGCGCGAGCTGCGCGCGGCCGGCCTGCCGGATGTGCGCGGCCGGCTGCTGAGCCAGACGCAATTGGCCGAACTGGACCCGGTCTTGGGCGGCCGCTGGATCATCAGCGATCAATATCTGGGCACCTGGACCTTGAACGAGGACTTCAACGCCGAGGCCCAAGTCACCCTCAAGCGCCTGGGGCGCGTGGCCGGCTATCAGCTCTATCTGGTGAAGCCCATCAACTCGGACGAGTTTGCCCAGGTGGCGGGCTCGGCCCTCTTCCAGCAGGTCTCGGCCTATCAGGCGGCCGACAAGGCCGCCACCGGCCTGAAGGCCATGGTGGGGCTGCCCGGCGCCCTGGAGTCGCCGGTGCCGCCCGAGGTGGGCGAGGCGGCGCGCGCCTGGAGCCAGGTGCTCAAGAGCGCGGATGGCAGCCAGATCGCGGTCACCGAGATCAGCTTTCACGTCGGCCAATACGTGGCCACCGTGCAGCTGCAATCACCGCCGCTGGCGGAGGGCGATAATCAGAAGGTCCGTTTGAACGACAACCTGGTGCTGGCGACCGAGTTGGCCAAGACCCTGGCCGCCAACCTGGCGCGCTAGGCGCGAGGGAGATGCGATGCGCGACGTATACATTGGCGGCCTCGGCCTGACTCCGGCCGGCGAGCACTGGGAAACCTCGCTGCGCGAGCTGGCCTTTTACGCGCTGGAGGCGCTGGCGGAAGACACAGACCGGCGCGGCCTGGCCGGCCGCCGGCCGGGCGCCCTGTACGTGGCCAACATGCTCAGCGGCGCCCTCAGCCACCAGGCCCACCTGGGCGCGCTGGTGGCCGACTTCGCCGGCCTGCGCGGCCTGGAGGCGGTAACGGTGGAGGCGGCCGGCGCCTCCGGCGGGGCGGCCCTGCGCCAGGCGGTGCTGGCGGTGGCCTCTGGCGCCATGGACCACGCGCTGGTGGTGGGCGTGGAGAAGATGACGGACAAAGTGGGCGCCGGCGTGGTCGCGGCGGCCGCCACCGCCGCCGACAGCGATTGGGAGTCCGCCCACGGCGCCACCCCCACCGCCCTGGCGGCGCTGCTGATGCGCCGCTACTTGCACGAGCACGGCTTGGGCCTGAAGGACTTCGCCAACTTCAGCGTCAACGCCCACCGCAACGCCAAGGACAATCCCAACGCCATGTTCCGCAATGCCATCACGGCCGAAGCCTTTCTGAAGGCCGGCATGGTGGCGGACCCCGTCAACATGTTCGACACCGCGCCCGAGTGTGACGGCGCGGCCGCCTTGCTGGTGACCGCCCAGCCCGGCCCGGTGCGGGTGGCCGGCTCGGCCCAGGCCACGGACGCCCTGGCCGTGCATGATCGGCCCGACATGCTGGCCTTCGAAGCCGTGCGCCAATCCACGGCCCGGGCCTATGCCCAGGCCGGCGTCGGCCCGGAGCAGATCGACGTCTTCGAGCTTTATGACGCCTACACAATCTTCAGCGCCCTCAGCCTGGAGGCGGCCGGCTTTGCGGAGCGCGGCCAGGGTTGGCGCCCGGCGGCTGAGAATGAGATTTCCATAAACGGAAAAGTCCCCATCGCGACCTTCGGTGGATTGAAGGCGCGCGGCAATCCGGGCGGCGCCACCGGCGTCTATCAGGCGGCGGAGGTGGTCCTGCAGTTGCTGGGCGAGGCCGG
>JAEURL010000588.1 GCA_016789165.1 Anaerolineales bacterium
GGACGCCCTGTCCGGGCGGTCGGCCGCGGCCCTGGCCGGCGCTGTGGAGCGCCAGCGCGCGCGGCTGGCGCGCGCCGCGGCCGGGCTGCGCGCCGGCTCACCCACGGCCCAGCTGCGGCTGGCGCGCCAGCGGTTGAACGAGCTGGCCGGCCGCGCCCACCGGGCGGCCCGGCACCATCTGGCCCTGGCCCGCGAACAGGCCGGCCAGGTGACGCGGGCCCTGGCGGCGGTCAGCCCGCTGGCCGTGCTGGGCCGCGGCTACGCGTTGGTGCGCCGGCCGGACGGAGCCGTGATCCGGCGCGCCGCCGAAGTGGCGGCCGGCGAGACGTTGAATGTGCGCGTGCGCGAGGGGGAATTCACCGTGAGAGTCGAGGACGCATAAGCATGGGCGCAAAGAGCAAGAAGGTCCGGCCGGCGGCCGGCGGCGAGGCCGAGGCGCTGTCGTTCGAGGCGGCGCTGGCGGAACTGGAGCAGATCGTCGAGCAGCTCGAGGCCGGCGACCTGCCGCTGGAAGCGGCGCTGGCCGTCTTTGAGCGCGGGCAGGCGCTGGCCGCGCGCTGCGGTCGGCTGTTGGACGGCGCCGAACTTAAGGTGCAGGCGCTGGTGCAGCAGGCCGGCGGCCCGGCGGCGGAGCCGTTCGAAGCGGACGGGGCGGCCGCATGAGAGATTTTCTGGCCGAATTTTTGGCCAACCAGGCGCTGTGGGCCGGCTTTGGGGCCTGGTGCATCGCCCAGTTGGTCAAACCCCCGCTGCACTACGCGACGCACCGCGAATGGAACTGGGGCCTGCTGCTGAGCGCCGGCGGCATGCCGTCCTCGCACTCGGCACTGGTGGTGGGCACCACCATCGGTATCGGCTTGCAGGAAGGGTTTAACACCCCGATCTTCGCCATCGCCTGGGTGCTGTCGATGGTGGTGATCTACGACGCCACCGGGGTGCGCCGCCAGGCCGGCGACCACGCCCGCATCTTGAACCTGATGATCGACGAGCTCTTCACCGGCCATCCCCTGGCCGAGAAGGAGCTCAAGGAACGCCTGGGCCACACCCCGCGCGAGGTCCTCGGCGGCGTAGTGCTCGGCATCGTCTTCGCGTTATTCCTCAGCCGGTACGTTTGAGCAGCCCGCTCAGCCGGCGCAGGGCCAGGTCCGTGAACTGGCGGGCCTCCGGGCTGCGCAGGGCGTAGGCGCTCAGCCAGAACAGGCCGGCGCCGGCCGCCACGCCGCCCAGGCCGGCCAGCCAGGGCGAGGCGCCGGCGGTCTGGCTGGACCAGACCAGCAGGCCGGCGCCCATGCCGGCCGCGGCCAGCGCCGCCCGCCACAAGCCCGGCCAGATCCGCGTGAGCGCCAGCCCGTCCAGCCGGCGCCGCATCAACCAGGCCAGCACCACCATTTCCCCGGTCGTGGCCAGGGTGTTGGCCAGCGCCAGGCCGGCGTGGGCCGGCCAGCCCAGGCGTGTGAAGCCGTCCGCCAGAGCAAAGTTGAGCAGGATGTTCAGGCCCATGGCGGCCGCGCCCACCCACACCGGCGTCCAGGTGTCCTTGAGAGCGTAGTACGCGCGCGCCACAATCTCCACCACCGAGTGGCTGACCAGGCCAAGGGTGTAGCAGGCCAGCGGCCAGGCCACCAGCGCCGTGGAAGCCGCGTCGAAACTGCCGCGCTGAAAGAAGAGCGCGGTCACGGGCTGGCCCAGGAGCAGCAGCCCCACCGTGGCCGGAAGCGTCAGGAACAGGACCAGGCGCAGCGTGTCCGCCAGGCTGGTGCGCATGGCGTTGATCTCGCCGCGCGCGGCCATGGCCGAGAAGGCCGGCAAGGCCGCGATGGCGATGCCCTGGGCGATGATGACCTGCGGCATGGTGAAGATGCGCCAGGCGTAGTCCAGGGCGCTGGCGCCGCCCGGCAGGAACGTGGCCAGGGCCGTGTTCACCAGGAAGTTGAGCTGGACGGCCGCCACCCCCAGCAGGCGCGGGCCCATCAGCCGCAGGACCTCGCGCACGGCCGGATCGCTCCAGCTGAACGCCGGCCGCAGGCGCCTTTCCGGCAGGCCGCGCAAGCCCGGCAGCTGGACGGCCAGATGCAGGCCGGCGCCGAGCACCGCCCCCCAGGCCAGGCCATAGATGCCATACGCGGGCACCCAGAGCAGCAGGCCCGTGATCATGCCCAGCCAGTAGAAGGTGGGGGCCAGGGCCGGCAGGAGAAAGTGCTGGTGGGCGTTGAGGATGCCCATCAGCAGGCCGCTGACGCCAAAGATCGTGGGCGCCAGGAGCAGGACGCGCAGCAGGCCGGCGGCCAGCGCCTGCTCGGTCGGCGGGAGGCCGGCGCCGATCAGGCCGATGATGGCCGGCGCCAAAGCCGCCGCCAGGGCGGAGATGACGGCCAGGCTCAGGGCGGCCAGAGTCATGACTCCGCTGGCCAGGCGCCAGGCGCCGGCCCGGTCCGTCCGTGTGAGGAAGCCGGTAAAGGCCGGGACGAAGGCCGAGGCCAGCGCCCCGCCGGCCACCAGGTTGAAGAGCAGGTCCGGGATGCGTTGGGCGGTGTTGAAGGCGTCCAGCGCCCGGCTGGTGCCAAAGGCGTCGGCGATCAGGATCTGGCGCGCCAGGCCGGTGAGGTTGCTCAATAAAAAGGCCGCCATGACCGTGATGGCGGCCCGATTGATCTGGCGTTGGGAGGTGTCCACGCTGTCATTATACTGCGCGGCCTGGCGGTGCTTCGCGCAACCAACCGCTAGAATCGCGAGAGCCGGGGACGCCGACCCCGGCTCTCTCAAGGAGGAGAAGAAGAGTTATGCCCTTCTGGAGTGCAGAATAGCATACCCCCTCATTCATGACTTGTTCTATCCCCTACGCCAAACCTACGCTAAACCTACGCCGGCTGGTACCGGGGTCCGGCCCAGGCGTCACTTCCGGCCGCAGGGGCCGGCGATGAGGCAGGCGGTTGTCAATCCGGCTCAGGCTGTTACAATACCGGCCACGCCGTGGGCGCCGCCAGCGCCCAATTCCAAAAACTCAGTAAGGAGCAGAACCATGAGGAAGATGACCCTGTTGGGTTGGCTGGCCGTCGTCAGCCTGATCCTGGCTGCCTGCGCGCCGGCGGCTACCCCCACCGCTGCGCCCGCCGAACCCACGGCGGCCTCGTCGGCCAGCGGCCTGCCGGACCTGGGCGGCCAGGAGATCACGGTCGCCATCGAGAATGCCTACCTGCCGTTCAACTACATCCGCCTGGACAACGGCCAGGCCGAGGGCTGGGACTACGACACCCTGGCCGAGGTCTGCAAGCGCCTGAACTGCAAGCCCGTCTATCAGGAGATCGCCTGGGACTTCATGATTGCGGCGGTGGCCGACGGCCAGTTCGACATGGCCGCCGACGGCATCACCATCACCGAAGAGCGCGCCAAGACCGTGGACTACTCGGTCGGCTACATCAAGGTTGATCAGCGCATCATGGTCCGCCTGGATGAGAGCCGGATGGACTCTATCGAGACCTTCAAGGCCGGCGACTTCCGGCTAGGGACCCAGAAGGGCACCACCAACTACGATGAGTCGGTCAAGCTGGTGGGCGAGAGCCGGGTGACGGCCTTCGACACCTTCGGCGATGCCGTGCAGGCGCTGATCAACGGCGACGTGGACGGCGTGTGCATCGACGACACGGCCGGCGTCGGCTACGTGGGCGTCAACGCCGACAAGATCAAGCTGCTGCCCGGCAAGCTGGTGGGGCAGGAGCTGGGCTTCATCTTCCCCAAGGGCTCGGCGCTGGTGGCGCCCATCAACGCCGCCCTGCAATCCATGATGGCCGACGGTGCCCTGAACGAGATCAACAAGAAGTGGTTCGGCCCGGAATTCAAGATGACGTACGACGAGATCGGGCCGGGCGCGTACGACAACCCGACCCCCACCCCCCAGCCGTAACACGGCGCATGATTAGCGACGGCGCGCAGGGCTCACCCCTGCGCGCCGTTTCATAAATACCCATGTCGTCTCAACCCGTACGCGCCACGCCACCGCCCGGCACCTCCCAGGTCCAGGTGCTCGGCCGGCTCTCGCAATTGCCCTGGTGGCTGATCCTGATGCTGCTGGCCGGGGTGC
>JAEURL010000597.1 GCA_016789165.1 Anaerolineales bacterium
AGAACCAGCGCGTCCTGCGGCGCCACCACCAGCGTGATGATGTCGGGCGGCAGAGGCGTGGGCGTGGCCGGCGGCGCCGCGGTGGGCGTAGCGCCTTCCACCGTGGGCTGCGGGACCGGGGTCGGCACCAGGACCGTGGGCTGGTCGGCGCCGAACTCGCCCACCTTCAAGACCATGGCGTTCTGGATGATGCTCTGCGAGACCAGCCGGGACCGCTGCTGCTCCTGCGGCACCAGATAGAGCGGGACGTTGAGCACGGGGTCCGTCTCGGCGCGGCCGATGGCATTGGTCTGCGGCCCGCTGCCGACGACGATCCCGGTCAGCACACCCTGCACGTTGGTGGCGTTCGGGTCCGTGGTGAAGTTGGAGTTGGGCGGCGCGACCGCGGCCGACAGGTTGGGCAACACGCTCTGGAAGTCCAGGTCGATGTCCACCAAGCTCCAGGAGACCAGCACGTTCACATAGTCGCCGTCACGGATGCCGAGGGCCACGCCGTTGCGCTTGTCATACGGCAGCGAAATGGCCGTGAAGCCGGGCGGGATGCGGCCGGCGGCGTCCGAGCCGAAGGGCGAGATCTCCTGCAGGCTCTTGACGATCATGGTCTTGAAGATCGGCTCGCCCGGCTGCAGGCTGTAGCGGGCGCGGGAGCCCACCACGTCGTCCGCGTTCGTCACCACCAGATCGGCCGGGGCGTACTGCTTGGGCCACGGCACGAGGCCGATGGCCTCGGTGGGGATGGGCGCGCCGCGTTCGATCGGCTGCACGGCCCGGATGATCTCGATCAGTTCGGCGGGCGTAGCCGTCACCTCCACCACCGGCTGGGAGGGGGTGGCATCGCCGGCGGCCTGACCGCCGCCGCCGCCGCCCATCAACTGCAGGACCAGGAAGATCCCGCCGATACTGAGGACCACCAGAATCAACGCCACAATAATGAGCAAGCGCCCTCGCTGCATTGAAGCCTCCTCCGGGAAATGCCGCTAAACAGCGGCGTATCATACTGCGCCAGCGGGAAAAAGCAACCGGGGCCGGCGCCTCAAACGGGCTCGCCCACCGGCACGTCCATCACCACCCGGGTGCCCTGCCCGGGCTGGCTGTCGATCTGCAGTGCGCCGCCCAGGAGCTCGATGCGCTCCTTGAGGCCGGCCAGGCCGATGGTGCGCTGCGGCCCGCTGAAGGCGGCCTCCACGTCGAAGCCCTTGCCGTTGTCTTCGACGATCACGCGCACCCGGCTGTCGTCGCTGTCCAGCGAAACCCGCACCTGGGTGGCCTGGGCGTGGTTGCGGGCATTGCTGAGCAGTTCCTGCAGGCCGCGGAAGATCATGATCTCGCGCACGGACTCCAGCCGGCGCTCCTGGCCCGTGATCGTCAGCGTGGCCGCGATGCCGCTCTTGTCCTTGAAGGCGTCCACGTAGCGCTTGACGGTGGGCGTCAGGCCCAGGTCGTCCAGCATCATCGGCCGCAGATCAAAGATGAAATCGCGGATCTTCTGGAGCGTGCTGGTGGCGGCCGTCTTCATGTTGGCCAGCTCCTGCCGCGCCAGGTCCTGGTCCTTCTCGAACAAACGCATGGCGATCTCGGACTGGAGCACGAAGTTCGAGAGCGCCTGGGCCGGCCCGTCGTGGATCTGGCGCGAGAGCTTCTGGCGCTCGCTCTCCTGGGCCTCCACGATGCGCACGATCATGGGCTTGCCTTCGCCGGCCGACCCGCCGCGGGCCGGGGCCTGCGCGGCCGCCAGCGTCTCCAGCGGCGTCAGGGAGCGGCGCAGGAAGTCCGTCAGCCGCTCCAGGCCGGCCTGGTCGCTCTGCAGCTTTTCCACCTGGCCGCGCATGGCGAACAGGCGCTGCTGGGCGTCCTGGGCGGCGTCGTAGGCGGCCTTGATATCGGCGCGCGGCAGGCTCTCCAGGTTGGCCTGCATCTGGCGGAGCTGGGCCGTGATCTGGGCGTTGCGCTGGGTGAGCCGGTCCATCTCGGCGCGGCTCTGCGTGCTCATCAGCTTGAGCTCCTTGAGCTCGCGCTGGGCGTTTTCCAGCTCCGCCCGGGCCTCCTCCACCAGCGTATCCAACGCGGTCGGCGCGTCTTGATCCATATCAGCGCCTCACTTGGCCGCGGACGGCTTGGCGTCCGAGTTGGCAGCCGATTCCTCCAGCCGGACCCAGCCGTGCTTGAGGGCATAGACCGCGGCCTGCGTGCGGTCTTCCACGTCCAGCTTCTGCAGGATAGCCGTCATGTGGTTCTTCACCGTCTGATGGCTGATGCCCAGCGAGTAGGCGATCTCCTTGTTGCTCATCCCGCGCGTCACGCACTGCAGGATCTCCATCTCGCGCGGCGACAGCGGCGAGAAGGCCTCGCGCATGTCGTTCAGGTAGGGCCGGCCGGCTTTCTCCACGCCCGCCTCCAACCAGGCCTGCAGGCCTTCCAGGTCATAGACCCGGTCGTTGACCACATAATGCCCCTGCGCTACCCAGTGGATGACCTGCACCAGATGGCGGGGGGTGACGTCCTTGGGGCAGTAGGCGTGGCTGCCCGCCCGGAAGGCATGCAATTCTTGTTCCAGATCATGGTAGGCCGTCAACATGATCACCGAGGCGGGGGCGCGCTCGGTCTGGATCTGGCGCACCACCTGCAGGCCGTTCATCTCCGGCAGGTTGATGTCCAGCAGGATCACCTTGGGTTTGAGCTTGCGCGTCAACTCGAGCCCCTCCTGCCCGTTGCCGCCCTCACCTACCACCTCAAAGTCGGCTTCGCCAGCCAGCACGTTGCGCAACCCCTGCCGGAAAAGGGGATGATCGTCGACGATCAGGATGCTGATTTTGTCCATAAGTGCCTGCGTGAAATGGCGATTAGGCCCGATTCGCGGAGAGTATAGCAGAGAGCAAAACCCGGCGCAAACAAAGTTAGGGCGCGGCCGGCCGCCAGCGGGAGACGGCCAGGTTCTCGCCGCCGGCCGCCGGCGCGTACGGCGCGCCGGTGCGGAAGACCTCGGCCTCGGCCCGGCCGGCCGTCAGTTGTGGGTACCAGCCGGGGAAGGTCAGCAGATAATCCGCCCCGCTCGCGTCGAGCCAGGCGGCCAGCCGGGCCTCATCCCGGATGAAGGGGATGACGGCCGGGCTGATCAGGCCGGCCAGGTCCAGCACGGGCCGGCCGCCAAAATAGCCCAGGGCGCCCACGTC
>JAEURL010000617.1 GCA_016789165.1 Anaerolineales bacterium
TCCACGCCCGCCATCGCGCCGGCCAAGGGCGTGATCTTCTTCGCGGCTGAGAACCTGCGCGCCTACGCCGTCAACCTGGCCGACGGCTCGCCCAAGTGGAGCTACCAGATGTACGGTGAGAGCGCCGGCGACTCGTGGCCCGTGGTCTCCGAGACCGCCAACGTCGTGGTCTTCCGCACCAAGTCCGTCTACTCCTTCCATTCGTCGCTCGGCCTGGACGACGGCGACTTGTTCTGCCCCGGCGACCAGAACACGGCCTGCGGCAGCTGCGCCAGCCTGAACCCGGACAACTACAACGCGCCGGCGGCCGCCAACGCCGTCACCAACTCCCCGGCGACCCAGACCCAGTGGAACGAGCAGCACTACGTGGACGGCGACAACACCATCGAGTCGATTGACGAGATCTTCCTGAAGTATCCGCAGCGCCGCACCTTCTACGCCCTGAACATCGACAGCGGCGTCCACCTGCCGGCCCCGATCCTGTGGACGGCCGGCGGCGGCCGGGTGGGGATCATGCCCGTAGTGAACGAGGCCACCGGCGATTTCTACGTCTTCGCCCGCACCAAATACTCGCGCCGCGACACCGGCTACTTCTGCCGCAAGTGGGTGGACCTGGTGCGCGTCACCTTTGACCAGGCCAACCAGCGCGGCACCTTCAATTTCCTGTCCTGCCCGAGCGGTTCCGGCGTGCTGTGCCCGGACGCCTTCAGCTTCCACTTCATCGGCGACGAGACCACGGCCCTCTCCATGGCCGGCAACCTGATGGTGGGCACCGGCTGGTACCACACCGGCAGCCTGCGCGTGGACAACGGCGCCCTGTTTGACGTCAGCAACTCCAGCGCCGGCCCGCAGGGCACCACCGGCTCCGGCAGCGACCACGCCGCGCCGGCCGCCATCGCCAACGGCGTGATCTTCGTCAAGGCCCGCGCCAACCCGCAGGCCTCGCCGGACGCGCCGGAGTTCACCGACTCCAGCCTCCCGGTGACGGCCGTGGCCGCCTACCGGCCGGCGCCGTAAGGGAGGCCGCCATGCTCAAACTGCGCCTGCTTTCCATGCTGCTGATCGTGGCCGTGCTGCTGGCCGGCGCGCCGCCGGCCCTCAGCCAGGTGACCTACGCCGCCTACATCTGGGAGAAACCGCTGGTGGCGCCCAACCCCGCGCCCGGCGCCGACGAACAGGACCTGCGCGCCGAGCTGGACGCCGAGGTGACCGCCTTCCTGGATTGGGCTTATCAGACCAACCCGGCCCGCCCGCCCGGCCCGTTCTACACCGCCCCCGGCTACATCGCCGAGGACCTGTACTGGCTCAACCCGGGCGAGTCCGTGCTGGTGCTGGCCGAGACCCTGGACTTTCTGACGCCGACCACGCGCGACCGGCTGGTCACGTACCTCAAGTACGTGATGACCACGCCCGCTATTAGCCCGTTGACCTTCCTGATCCAGAACAATGTGGCCAACCCGCTGTTCAACAAGGCCAATTTCCGCAACGCCTACCCGGCCCTGCCGGACGAGCTGGCCCGCAGCGTCATGAACTCCTCGCGCGCCAGCGAGTACGGGCCGCCGCCCGAGAACCTGTACGCGGTCTGGGCCTTCGCCTACTACGTCACGCGCTACGAAGGCGCCAGCGCCCCCAAGGCCTGGGACATCGTCAACAACAACTGGAGCGCCGTCAGCGCGCTGTATGCCACCGCCCCGACGACCACGCCCAAGACCTATTGGGAGATCATGACCCAGGTGGGCTACGCGCGCCTGGCCAAGCGCCTGGGCAAGGCCTTCGCCACGGCCGAGAGCCGCGCCAACGCCGGCTACGCGGCCGGCGTCAACTTCGTGCAGTTCTACAAGAACATGAAGACGGCCCGCTGGTGCGAGGGCAACGGCGACGACCAGGCCTGGGTGGGAGTGTGGGACTACTGCCTGTTCGCCTCGGTCGAGCCATACTCGCTCTATCAGGAATCGCAGGTCTTCCGCCACGACGCCTACGCCGGCCAATTGCTCAGCAACCGGCAGACCATGTTCGCATCCGAGGTCGGCCGCTTCCTGCACGACAAGGCCCAGACCGCCGTGGTCAACGACACCGGCTACGGCCTGGTGCGCTTCACCCAGCCGGCCGGCCGCTTCTACAACCCCTTCTGGTGGGAGAGCCGCGGCGAGAAGGTCTTCGGCACCCGCGACGCCGGCACCGTGGTGGAGGGCAACGGCGAGAACGCCGTCATGCACCCGTCTTTTTCCTGGCAGCTCTTCCTGCTCAAAGCCTACGTGGAGGGCGCCGGGCTGAGCGCCGGCCGGGCCGAGACCATGCGCATCCTGCTGGACACGCCCTGGGCCATCGGCGACCTGTTTCAGCTGCAGAAGCTGGTGACCGTCCTGCGCATGTACAGCACGGTCCAGTGGACCCAGGCCGACGCGGGCAGCACCAGCCTGACCGCCTCGCCCGCCGCCGCCCGCCAGGGCCAGACGGTCACCTTCCTGATCAACGTCGCCGGCACTGGCCAGGCCATCACCGTGACCGACCCGCTGCCCAGCGGGCTGACCTACGCCTCGAACACCAACGCCTGCCCCGGCACGGTGGGCGTGGCCAGCAACACCGTCACCTACAGCGGCACGCCCAGCTCCGGCGCCTTCTGCACGGTGACGGTGCGGGCCACGGTGACCACGGCCCTGACCCAGCCGGCCGTCAACACCATCACCGTCAACGACAGCGTCACGCAGTACACCGACAGCGAGACCGTGATCCTCAACCCCATCAACGTGCACCTTCCCGCCATCGGGCGCTGAGGGGCCGCGGCAGGTCCAAGAGGAGGCCGTTCGGCCTCCTCTTTTTTTTGCGCCGCGTAGGACTTTAGTCATCCGCGCGGCCGGCGGCCGGCACCGGACCAAGGGCCTATGCCTTTCCGCGGGCATCCTCCGTATTATGACTGCGGCCGGGCGTGGGTCATTGTTCACCACCGACCGGGAGATTAGGCTTGACTGTTTCGCCGCTGGATTGCCCCCACTGCTTCCGCACCGCGCGCCGCCGCTGGAGATTGTGCTTTAGAATGACCGGTATGACTCTCTCATCGCCTCCGCCGCATGGCCCGGGCGCGCCGAAGTTCGCCGCGCTGCTGTCACCGGCAGGCTGCCCATGATCCAGAACCTGCGCACCCTGTACCAGCACCGCGAACTGATGTGGGCCTGGATGCTGCGCGATATCCGCGTACGCTACAAACAATCCCTGCTCGGCGCGGCCTGGGCTGTGCTCCAGCCGCTCTCGATCATGGCCGTCTTCAGCGTGATCTTCGGCTACATCGTGCCCGTGCCCACTGACGGCACACCCTATCCGGTCTTTTCCTACACCGCCCTGCTGCCCTGGACCTTCTTTTCCACCGCCATCAGCTTTGCGGTGCCCAGCCTGGTCAACAACATGTCGCTGGTCACCAAGGTCTACATGCCGCGCGAGATCTTCCCGCTGGCGGCGGTGGCCGGCAGCTTTGTGGACTTCCTGGTGGCGGCCGTGGTCTACGCCGGCCTGATGCTGGCCTACCGCATGCCGGTCACCGTCACCTTGATCGCGGTGCCGGCCCTGCTGCTGATCCAGGTCCTGCTCACCCTGGGCGTGGTGCTGTTCGCGGCCGCCCTGAACGTCTTCTACCGCGACGTGCGCTTCCTGGTGCCGCTCGGCCTGCAGCTGTGGATGTACGCCACCCCGATCATCTATCCGGTCAGCGTGGTGCCGGCCTGGCTGCGTCCGCTCTACATGCTCAACCCGATGACGGGCCTGATCGAGGCCTACCGGGCGGTGGCCCTGTACGGCACCTGGCCGGATTGGGCCAGCCTGGCGCCGGCCGCCGGCCTGTCGGTCCTGCTCTTCGTCTTCGGCTACGTCTACTTCAAGACTGTCGAGTGGCAGTTCGCGGACATCATCTGAACCATGGCCGTCATCGAATTTCAGAACGTCACCAAGCGCTATCAGATCGCCGGCGGCACCAGCCTGCGCGACCTGATCACGGCCGCGCCGCGCCAGCTGCTGCGCCGCAACGGGGCGGCCGGCCGCCACTTCCTGGCCCTGGACGGCGTCAGCTTCGGCGTGGAGCGCGGCGAGGTGCTGGGCATCATCGGCCACAACGGCGCCGGCAAGACCACCATCCTCAAGCTGCTCTCGCGCGTCACCCGGCCCACGGCCGGCCGCATCAACGTCCAGGGCCGCCTCTCGGCCCTGATCGAGCTGGGCGCCGGCTTCCACCCGGACCTGTCCGGCCGCGAGAACGTCTATCTGAACGGCGCCATCCTGGGCTTGAAGAAGAAGGATATCGACCGGCAGTTTGACAGCATCGTGGCCTTCTCGGGCCTGGAGCGCTTCCTGGAGATGCCGGTCAAGCGCTACTCATCCGGCATGTACGTGCGCCTGGGCTTTGCCGTGGCCATCCACGTCGAGCCGGAAGTGCTGCTGGTGGACGAGGTGCTGGCCGTCGGCGACATGGCCTTCCAGCGCAAATGCCTGGACAAGATCCGCGACCTGCGCGCGCGCGGCACCACCGTGGTCTTCGTCTCCCACCACATGCGCACCGTCGAGTCGCTCTGCGACCGGGCGCTGTGGATGGAGCGCGGCCAGGTGCGCGCCCTGGGCGACCTCAAGCCGATCGTGGCCGCCTACACCGACGAGCAGAACCGCGCCTTCGCGGCCGGCGGCCCGACCGACTCGCAGAGCCCGGAGCGGCGCGGCACCGGCGAGGTGCAGTTCACGTCCGTGCGCCTGCTGGACGAGGCCGGCCAGCCCACCGACAGCTTCGGCATGGGCGGCCGGCTGACGCTGGAGCTGGGCTACCGCGCCCACCACCCGGTGCCGGCGCCCAGCTTCGACGTGGCCCTGTACGCCGACAACGGCGTGCGGGTCGCCACCGCCACCACGCGCCTGAGCGGCTGCACGCCGGCCACCCTGAGCGGCGAGGGCGTCCTGCGCTGTGTCTTCGAGCCGCTGCCCCTCACGCCGGGCGGCTACTCGGTCACCGTGGCCATCTTCGACCAGGACGACCTGATGATGTTCGACCAGTGGTACCGGGCCGCGCACTTCCTGGTGGAGATGGCGCCCAACCCCAATGTCCGCTGGCAGTTGGAGCAAGACGAGCACGGCGTGGTCTACCTGCCCCCGCGCTGGGAGTTCCGCTAAACGATGTCCGGCCTCGCTTCCAAAGTCAAGAAAGCCGTCACCCAGCCGCACAAGATTCCCGGCTTCGTCCAGCGGCGCGTGGCGGCCATCCTCAACACGGTCGAAGGCCGGCGCATCGTCTGGCCGGCGGCCGGCCGCGCCGTGCTGGAGACCTTCCAGCTTCAGCGCCCGGCCGCGGACGAAGTGTTGGTGCTGACCGAGGCCTCGCTGGTCAGCCCCGGCACCGAGCGCGCCATGTTCGCGCGCCTGCCCAACACCAACGTCGCCTACCCGGCCTACCCCGGCTATTCCGCCGCCGGCCGGGTGCTGCTGGCCGGCGCCGCCTCCGGTTTTCAGCCCGGTGACCGGGTGGCCGCCGCGTACCCGCACGCCAGCGTCTGGGCCGTCAAGGCCGGCCAGGCCCTGCCGGTCCCGGAGGGCGTCTCCGCCGCGGAGGCCTGCTTCCTGCAGCTGGGCGTGATTGCCCTGCAGGGCGTGCGCAAAGCGCAGATCCAGCTGGGCGAGCGCGTGGCCGTGCTTGGCCCCGGCCCCATCGGCCTGATCGCCCAGCAGCTCGCGGCGGCGGCCGGCGCGCAGTCTGTGACCATGATCGCGGCCTCCGGCCGGCGCCTGGCCCTGGCCCGCGAGCTGGGCGCGCCGGCCGTCATCGACCT
>JAEURL010000635.1 GCA_016789165.1 Anaerolineales bacterium
CGCTTCCGGCGGGAGGGTGGCGGTGGGTGCGGCGGGCGCCGCCGTCTGACAGCCGGCCAGGACCAGCGCGGCGATGACCACGGACCAGGGCTTACGCATAGCGGACCTCCGTTGTGTGAGGCGGCGAAGCCGATCAGACCCCCACCTGGAGTCTAGGCTCGGCCGCCGGATCCGGCAATCCGGAAAAATGCCCTTGCCAGCCGCTCACTCCTGCCGCAGCGCGGCCGCGATGGGCGCGCGCAACAGCCGACGCATGGGGTAAATGGCGGCCAGCACGGCGGCCGCCACGCTCACCAGCAGGGCCTGGAGGTAGACGGCCGGCTCCGGCTGCAGCTGGATGGTCCAGCCGAAGGAGCGCAGGTTGATGACGTAGACCAGCACCAGCGCCAGCACGTAGCCAGTGGGCAGCGCGAACAGGCCGGCGGCCAGGCCCATCAGCCCGGTTTCCAGGAAGGTCAGGCGCCAAAGCTGGCCGGCCGTCAGCCCGAGCGCTTGCAGGGTGGCCAGCTCGCGGGCGCGCTCGAGCTGCAAGGCCATCAAGGCGCTCAGCACGCCGATGAAGGCCACCACCACGGCCAGCAGGCGCAGGGCATTGGTGATGGCGAAGGTCCGGTCGAAAACCACCAGGGCCTGGTCGCGCAGGGCGCGGTTGGCCTGCACCTGCAGGGCCGTGTCCTTGAGTTCCACGCGCAGGGCCTCCGCCAGCCGGCCCACGTCCTGGCCGGGCGCCGCGTACACGGCCACACCGGAGAGGCCGCGGTCATCCCAGTATTGCTCGTAGACCGTGCGGCTGATCAGCACGCGGCCCTGGTCCGAGGCGTAGTCGTAATAGACGGCGGCCACCGGGAAGGTCCGCTCACCACGGTCGGTCTGCAGGGTCACGCTCCCGCCTTGCGGCGGCAGATTGTGGCGGAAGGCGTACGGCTCGCTCACCAGGACGGCGCCGGCCTGCATCTGGTTCCAAATGGCGTCCGGGTCGCCGCTGGCATAGCGGTACAGGCGCGCCGAGCGCCGGCTCTGCGAATCGGCCACCACCAGGCTGGTGAGGCCGGCCGGCCCGGCCACCGGCACGGTGCGGATGGTCTCCACGGTGCCGACGCCCGGCACCGCCCGCACGCGGGCCGGCAAGCCGGGGTCCAGCGACACCGTGGTCTGGCCCCCGCCCACCGCCGGCGCCGAGATGTAGACGTCGGCCACCAGGGTCAGGTCCAGCCAGTTGGTGACCGTGGCCCGGAAGGACGCGATCATCACGCTCACGCCGATGGTGACCGAGACCGCCACCATCAGCGCGGCGATGGCCACACTGGTGCGGCTGATGGCCTTGGTGACGGTGCGGGCCGCGAGCTGGCCGAGCAAGCCGGCCGCCGGCCGCAGGAGCGGGCGCAGGCCCGCCATCAGCCAGGCCGTGGCCTGCGGCACGGCCAGCGCCAGGCCGATGACGATCAGGAACAGGCCGGCGAAGGCGGTGAGCAGCGAGGCGGTGATCAGCAGCAGCAAACCGGCGCCGAGGGCGCCCAGGCCCAGGCCGGCGCCCAGAAGCCACGGCAGCAGGCCGCGGGCGCGGTCCTCGAAGGCGCTGCGCTGGGCCATGGTGACCGGCGGCACGCTGGCGGCTTCCAGGGCCGGCGCGGCGGCCGCCAGCAGCGCCGCCGCCAGGCCCAGCCCCAGGCCCTTGAGCACGGAGGCCGGCTCCAGAACCGCGCCGCGCACGTTGACCACATAGTACAGGTCGTTGATGGTCTGGGTCACCAGCCGCACCGCGCCCTGCCCCAGCAGCCAGCCCAGCCCCACGCCCAGCGCCCCGCCCAGCAAGGCCACCAGCGCGGCCTCGGCCCAGATCAGGGCGAAGATCTGCTCGCCGGTGACGCCCAGCGAACGCAGGATGCCCAGTACCGGCCGGCGCTGGACGACGCTGAACATGATGGTGTTGTAGATCAGGAACATGCCCACCACCAGCGCCAGCAGGCTGAGGGCGGTCAGGTTGAGCTGGAAGGCGGCCGTCAGCTGGGCCACGGTGTCCGCCTGGGCGCTGGCGGGCGCCAGCCGCGCGCTGCCGGCCGCCGCGAGGCGCGCAGCCAGGGCCGCGGCCTCGGCCGGGGTCAAGATCAGGTCGATGCGGGTCAGGGCCGGCGGCGTGCCGTCCGCGCCGTCCAGGCCCAGCACCCGCTGGGCGCCGCCCACGTCCATCAGCAGCAGGCCGTCCAGGGCGGCGCGGCTGCGCGCGTCGGCGGGCTGGAGCACGCCCACCACGGTCAGCGGGACAAACCGGCCGTTCACCTGCAGGCGCAGCGGGCTGTCCACCGCCAGGCCGTAGGTCTCGGCCAGGCCGGGGCCAATCAGCACGGCGCCCGGCTCGGTGTAGAAGCGTTCCAGGCCCGGCGTGAAGCGCGCGTCCCCGCCCAGGTAGTTGCGGAAGGGCGCCTCGGCCACCGGGTCGAGGCCCAGCACGCGCAGGGGCTGGCCATCCAGGTCCGGGGCCAGGCCCACGCCTTCCACGATGGGCGCGCTCATGCGGTAGCCCCAGTCCACGCGCACCAGGCGGTAGAGATCCTGCGGCAGGCCGGCGCTGGCGGCCGGCAGGATCTGGTGGGTGGCCCGGCCGGCCACGGCCTCGGTGCTCAGGTCGAAGGCGCGCCGGGCGCTGGTGTTGGCCAGGTCGATGGCGATGACCACGGCCACGCCGAGCGCCACGCCCAGGATCATCAGGCCGCTCTGCCAGGGCCGGCGGGTGAAATCGCGGAAGGTGGTCCTGAGGAGGGAGGGTGTCAACATACTGCGGGGGAGAGCCGCTCCGTGGCGCGGCCCCACGGCAGATCGCGGCTTTAGGGTGCGCCCGCCGGTTTGACCTGCGGGTCCACCACCAGTTGCCGGTCGTGGATGGTGAGCACCACGTCGGCCAGGGCCGCGATCTGGTGCGAGTGCGTCACCATCACCAGCGTG
>JAEURL010000645.1 GCA_016789165.1 Anaerolineales bacterium
GGATTGAGCGATGCCGACCCGGCACTATCCGTTCTGGATCAACATCCTGCTGCTCGGCGTCATGATCCTGCTGGGCGCCGCCACGCTGGCCTTGTTCACCCGGCCGGCCACCGCCGGCCTGCTGCCGGCCGGGGCGCAGTCGAGCTTGCTGGCCAATTACGGCCCTGATCCCCGGGGCACCCCGCTGGCGGCCCTGGATCTGCGCGTGGTGGTGGAAGCTCAGCGTGATCGGCTGGGGGATCCGGCCACAACCGAGACACCCGGGGCGGCCACGGTCACGCCGGTCTCACTGCCGGATCTGCTCGCCACCCCGGTGCTCGTGGTTACCCTGGCGCCGGGCCAGCCGACGCCCACCCTGTGGGCCTCGCCCACGGCCCTGCCCACCGCCACGCCCCCGCCGACCAGTTCGCCGGAGCCTTCGCCCACCCCGGAAGCCTCGCCCACGGCGCCGGCGGCGCTCGCCACAGCCACCGCCACGCTTCCGCCCTCGGCCGTACCGACGCGGCCCCTCCCGACCTCGGCGGCCAGCTCAACCCCGTTTGTCTGGCCGACGAGCACGCGCCCTGTGCCGGCCACGGCCACCGACCTGCCCACGCTCGCGCCCACCCAACCTCCGGTAGAAACTCGGCCTCCGGAGAACACTGCTCCGCCGGCGGATCCGCCCACGGACGTCCCGCCCACCGAAACGCCGCCCGACACACCTCCTCCGCCGCCGCCGACCGAACCCCCGGCGCCTTATGAGCCGCCCGCGCCGACCGAGCCGCCGCCGGCGTATCCGTAGGAGTTGGCTCCGGGCCGCCATCTGCGCCGACAATGACAGCGCAACAAAAACAACCGCGTCTCATAACTTAGGAGACGCGGTTGAGTGGATGGTGACATCCAGGGGGTGTTAGCCCCACAACAGGCGGAGCCTGTTGAATTTTGGGTGTTTCACTAAATCAAATATGTGAAGGCGGGCCCGAGGCGCCCTTTGTAGACAGGAGAGTTGTTGCGGGCCAAGGGAAGTTTTTCAGTGTCGCAGAGGCCTGGGCGCCAGTGCGAACACATTCACCTCCTTGTGGGCTGCTCATTTTCCGGCCGGACCAGGTTCTCGGCTGGATCAGCAGCTTGAAATCATTATAGAAAAAAAGAGGGCCGAGATCAATAGGACCCGGGTCAATGGCACATCTTCTACCGAACGCCAAAGGCCGCGACCCGGCGCATGGCTTCCGTCAAGCGATCGTCGGCCAAGCATAGGGAGACGCGAACGCTGCCGGCTCCAGACGGCCCGAAGATTGATCCTGGCGTCAGGCTAACCCCGGTCGTCTCCAGCAGCGCCTCCGTAAACGCCACGTCGTCATTGCCAAAGCGGCCGCCCTCCGGCAGCTGCGCCCACACATAGATCGCGGCCGCCGGCACCTCCAAGCGCAGGCCGGCCGCGCGCAAGGCCGCCACCGCCAGATCGCGCCGGCGCTCGTAGTGCGCGTTGCGCGCCACGGTCCAGGTCTGGTCACCCGTCAGCGCCGCGACCCCGGCATCCAGGATGCCTTTGAACATGCCCGAGTCCACGTTGCCAATCAGCGAGGTCAAAGCGTGCAGCACCTCGGCGTTGCCGACCGCGGCGCCGGCCCGCCAGCCGCCCATGTTGTAGGTCTTCGAGAGCGAGTGGAACTCCACCGCCACCGCCCGCGCGCCGGGCGCCTCCAGCAGACTGGGCGCGCGATACCCGCCGTACGTGATCTCGGTATAGGGCGCATCGTGCGCCACCACGAAATTGAAGCGCTCGGCCAGCGCCACTACCTCGGCGAAGAATTCCAGCGGCGCCGTGGCCCCGGTGGGGTTGTTGGGGTAATTCAGCCACATGATCTTGGTCCGGCGCAGCACGTCTTCTGAGAGCGCCGTCAGATCCGGCAGATGGTGGCGGCGGGCCAGGAGCGGCATGTACACCACCTCCCCGCCCGCGAAGCGCGCCCCGTTCGTGTAGGCCAGGTAGCCCGGATCGGGGACGAGCACCACATCGCCGGCGTTGACCAGCGCCAGGTGCAAATGAAAGACACCTTCCTTGGAGCCGATCAGGGCAATCACTTCACGCTCGGGATCAAGCTCCACGCCAAAGCGCCGGCGATAGAAGGCGGCCCAGGCCGCGCGATAGTCGGGGGTGCCGCTATAGGGCTGATAGCCATGGTGCTGCGGATTTTCGGCGGAGCGGCTGAGCGCGGCCGTGATGTGCGGCGCTGGGGGCAGATCGGGCGAGCCGGCGTCCAATCGGATGATGTCCCGGCCGAGGGCGCGCACCGCCGCCAATTTCTGGGGCAGGAAATGGAAAAAATACGGCGGGATCGTCTCCATCCGACGGGCGGGGACGAAGCGGGGCGGGTGCTCAGCGGCCATGATAGCTTCTTTCTGGTGTTGATGTGGGCTGGATCATACCGATATCTTCGGGTCGTGACAACCAGCGCCCTGCCCTAATGCGGATAGGCTAATTTCACTTCAAGATAGAGTGGCTAGACTATCATCCACACCTTAATGGCTATACGCATAACACTGGCCCTTTTCTTGCGCCTGGCACACTTCTTTCACCTGATTTGACGGAGTTTCTAACCGATTATATACTGAGGAACCCATGCTCCACCATCAAATAGACCCCGAGCTCCGCCATCAGGCCACAGCCCACCTGGCCCAGACGATGGCGCTGCTCCAGATGCCTACGGCGGAGCTGGAAGCGTCCCTGCAGCAGGAGTTAAACGCTAACCCCGCCCTCGAGCTGGTGGAAGAACTCCGCTGCCCAGGCTGCGGCCGGCGCCTGGCTCGGCTGCCTTGTCCCACCTGCGCCGCGCCCCGCGCCGACGAGGCTCCCGTGGTCTTCCTCTCACCGCGTCAGCCCGGCAGCGGCGGGCTGGGCGACCGCGACCCCGATGAGCGGCCGGACGAGTTCGAGGTCCGCATGCGGGAGAGGCTGGACGAGCACATTCTGCGCCAGATCGCGCCGGCCCTGGCTGTGGCGGACCGCCCCATCGCGGCGTATCTGCTGGCCCGCCTAGACGAGGACGGCCTGCTGCCGGAGGCGCCGGCCGAGGCGGCCGCATTTCTGCACGTCCCGCTCAGCGCCGTTCAGCGCGTCCTGGGCTTGATCCAGCGCGCCGACCCGCCGGGGGTGGGCGCCGGCTCGCCGGCCGAGTCTCTGCTGATCCAGCTGGATACCCTGGCTGAAAGCACGCCCGAACGCCTGGTGGCCCTTTCGCGCCGGCTGATTATCGAGCACTTTGAAGCCCTGGCCCGGCGCGAATACGCCCGGATCGCCCGCAGCCTGCAGGTTCCGCTGGCGCGCGTCACCCAGGCGGCGCGTTTCGTCCAGCGCAACCTCACCCCCTATCCGGCCCGCGCCTTCTGGGGCGATGGCCGTCTGCCGGAGACCAACGAGGCCGTCTACCGCGAGCCCGACATCATCATCACCCAGCCCCGGCGGGGCGCCGGATTAATGGTGGAGGTGCTGACGCCCCTGGCCGGCTGGCTGCGCGTCAACCCGGCCTTTAAATCAGCCCTGGCCGAGTGCGATACTGGCGAGGAGCGCGAGCGCTGGCAGCAGGCCGTGGAGCGCGCCACGCTGATGACGAAATGCCTGCAGCAGCGCAACGCCACCCTGCAGCGGCTGATGGGGATCATCGCCGTCGAGCAACGCGGCTTCATCGTCGGCCATGATGGCGACCTGCGCGCGCTGACCCGCGCTCGGCTGGCGCACACGCTCGGCGTGCATGAATCGACTATCTCGCGCGCCGTGGCCGGCAAGGCCGTGGCACTGCCCAACGGCCGGATCGTGCCAATGGCCAAGTTCTTCGACCGCAGCCTGTCGGTGCGCGATCGCGTCCGCGTCATCGTGGAAGGCGAGCCGCGGCCGCTGACCGACGACGAGATCGCGGCCCGGTTGGCCGAGGACGGCGTCCACATCGCCCGCCGCACCGTGGCCAAGTACCGCACCATGCTCGGCATCCTGCCGGCCCACCTGCGCGGGCGCGCCCGGCCGGCCGCCCGCCCCAGCACCGCCGCCCAGTCCGCCAACCTGCCATGAGCCTGACACCGTCCGGCACCTCGCCGCTCAACCCCTTGCGGGCCCTGCTGCCTGGCCGCAACCTGGAAGCCCGCTTCCAGCACACCTTGGAGCAGATGCCGGGCGCGGCGCTCGTGGTGGTCCCACGCACCGGCCAGTTCCTGGCCCTCAATGGGCGCGTCACCGCCCTGACCGGCTGGACACGCGACGAATTCCTGGCCCGGTCGCTGGCCGAGGTCTTCCCCGCGCCGGACACCCTGGCCCACTTCTACAGCCTCGAGCCCGGCAATTCGAAGACGCTCAACGGGGCCTCGCTCCGCACCCGCTTTGGCCAGCAGCAGGCGGTCGACGTGCGCCTGTCCGCCCTGCGCGAGGGCCACGACGTCGTGGTGCTGGTGTTGGCCGCGGCCTCGGACGAGCGCCTGGGGCAGGAACGCGAACGCGCCCGGTTGGCGCACATGCTGACGGAGCTGGCGCGCCTGCCGGAATTGTTCGAGGCCGCCTCACCCGAGTCGATCCAGACGGCCCTGGAAAACGCCGCCGAATTGCTGTTCGCGGATGCGGCCGGCGTCTTCCGGTCGCCCCCGGACCAGGCCAGCCTGGACCTGGAGCACCGCCTGAACTTTCCGCCCGGCTTTCCACAGCTGATCGGCCCGAGCGAAGCCCATTGGCTCCAGATCCCTTACATCTGGTCCAGCACCCAGCGCGGCGAGGGCGTCCTGCCGCAGGCCTTCCGCGCGGCCGGCTGGAGCCACGTGCTGGCCTACCCGCTGGGCCAGGCCCCGAAGATCAGTGGCGCCCTGCTCCTGGCCTACCGCCCCGGCAATCCACCGCCGGCCGCCGCGCCGGCCTTCCTGGCCGCCACGGCCCACCAGTTCGCCCATCTGCTGGCCGAGATCGAACGGGCCAGCCGGCTGCAGGACGCCCAGCGGCTGGCCACCCGGGTGGCCCAGAAGCTTGATGCGATTACGGCCCAGGTGACCGACGGCATTGTGACCATCAACAGCTCGGGCCAGGTGGAGGAGATGAGCCGGGCCGGCACGCGCCTCTTCGGCTACCGGCCCGAAGACGTGATCGGTTTGCGCTTTGAAGAGGTGCTGTGCGCGGACGAGCTCCTGACCCAGGCGATCCGCGACGGCCTGGCCAGCGGCCCCAGCCGGGGCCTCCGCCGCGACGGGCACATGCACCGCCGCGACGGCGAGCGCTTTCCGGTATCGGTCCGCCTGCAGCCGCTGCCGAGCGCCGGCGCCGGCTGCATCCTGGTGGTGCGCGACCTGACCCGCGAGCGCGCTGACGAAAGCCAGCGCCAGCAGGTGGACCATCTGGCCTACGTCGGACAGTCCCTGCAAGCCTTCGCGCACGAGGTGCGCGCCCCGCTCAACAACATCTCGATGGGCGTGCAATTCTTGGCCGCGCGCCTCCCGGCCGGGGACGAGCTGCAGCCGGCGTTGGCCAAGATCCAGGCCGAGGCCGCGCGCCTTTCGGCGCTCATGAACGACATGCTGTCCTGGGCCAAGCCCGTCCAACCGCACCTGGCCCCGGTGGACCTGTCCGGCGTCCTGCGCCGCGTGCTCGGCCGCTGGAGCGCCAAGCTGCAACAGCGCAACATCACCTCCGCCCTGACCGCGCCGGAGGCGCTGCCGGCCGTGCTGGCCGACCCCTTCCTGGTGGAGCGCGTCTTCATCAACCTGATCGAGAATGCTTTGCAGGCCATGCCGGCCGGGGGGCACCTGGCCCTCTCGGTCAGCGCCGCCGACCGGCCGCCGCAAGGGCGCGTGCTGGAGGCCAAGGTGATCGACTCCGGCCCCGGCATCCCCGAGGAGGCCCGCCGGCGCGTCTTCGACCCGTACTTCACCACCAAGGCCGACGGCACGGGCCTGGGCCTGGCCATCTCCAAGCGCATCGTCACCGTCCACCGGGGGGCCATCGCCTGCGAGAGCTTCGCGGGCGTGGGCACCATCTTCACCGTCACGCTGCCGGCCCACGATCCGGCCGCGCCGGCGCAGGAGCCAGTCGAGTGAACGCCTCTATCCTGGTCGTCGACGACGACGAGACCACCCTCTCCTTCCTGTGCCCGCTGCTGCGCGACAACGGCTACGACGTGCGCGCCGCCACCAGCCTGGGCGCGGCCCAAGCCCACATCGAGCGCGGCGAGGCCGACATTGTGGTGCTGGACGTCCAGCTGCCGGACGGCTACGGGCCGAGCCTGCTGGAGCGCCTGGGCCGGGATGGCCGGCGCATCCCGGTGATCATGGTCACGGGTTTTGGCGACATCGACATGGCCGTGGAGGCCATGAAACTGGGCGCGCGGGACTTCATCCAGAAACCGGTGGACGTCGGCCGGCTGCGCCAGGCCGTGGACCGCGCCGCCGAACACGTCGCCCTGCAGCGCGAATTAGAGCACCTGCGCACCGCCCGCCACCCGGCCGATAACTGGGTCATTGGCGAGACGGCCGTGATGAAGCAGGTGATGTATGACCTGGCGCGCGTGGCGCCCTCCACGGCCACGGTCCTGCTGACCGGCGAGAGTGGCACGGGCAAGGAAGTGATGGCCGGCCTGGTCCACAAGCTGTCGCCGCGCGCCAACAAGCCGCTGGTGGCCGTCAATTGCGCCAACTTCAGCGAGACCCTGCTGGAGACCGAGCTGTTCGGCTACGAGGCCGGCGCCTTCACGGGCGCCACCAAGAAGAAGGACGGCCTGTTCGTCACCGCCGACGGCGGCACCCTCTTCCTGGACGAGATCAGCACCATGAAGCTGGAGCTGCAGGCCAAACTCCTGCGCGTGCTGGAGGAAAAGGCCATCCGCCGGCTGGGCGGCACCACCGAAACCAAGGTCGACGTCCGCATCGTGGCCGCCACCAACCGCGATCTGGCCGAGATGACCGCCGCCGGCCAGTTCCGCGATGACCTGTATCACCGTCTGAACGTGATCGCCGTGCGCCTGCCGCCCTTGCGAGACCGGGCCGAGGACATCCCGGCCCTGGTGGGCTTCTTCGTCCAGAAATACAACCGCGAGATGGGCCGCAGCGTGCAAGGCGTCAGCCCGGCCGCCCTGCACCGCCTGAAGGCTTATTCCTGGCCCGGCAACATCCGCCAGCTGCGCAACGCCGTTGAGCGCGCCATGCTCTTCGCCGACGGCGATACCCTCGATATCGGCCACTTCGCCTCCGAATTGCGCGGCTGACCGGCCGCCGCCGGCAGATTTTCGCCGCCGGCAGCGTCATCGCCGCCGGCACACATCTTGCACCACCGGCCTCCAGAGTCATTTCTGCACCTGGAGGCCGCCATGTTTGATCTGTTCACCCCTGCCGACCTGCGCATCTTGATGGGCCTGACCTTCTTCGGCCTTGGCCTGATCGCGGTCGGCGCCGGCATGGTCATCCTGATCTTTGGGCCGTACACCAAGGAGGCCAAGATCCTGGCCGGCCAATCGGCCCGCATCAGCCAGAAAGCCCTGGTGGACAACATCACGGGCGTGGCCCAGTCCGCCACTGAGCTGGTCAACGCCGTCAACGCCCTGATCCGCACCTCCTCCGGCAACGCCATCGTCCTGATCGTAGTGGGCGCGCTGTTCGAGGCCTCGGCCTACCGCCTGCTGGTCATCGGCGCGTAAGCGGCTGGCTGCCCTCCTGCCCGCCTCATCCGCCCCATTGGAGGCCGCGATGTCCCCCTCCCCGACCCCTCACCTGCTCGCCGCCCTGCCGGAAGCTCTCTGGGGCGACGCCCTGCGCCGCCTGCACTGCGTGCCCGAGCTGTGGGCCCTGGCCGCCGATCCGGCGGTGCTGGCTGTCCTGGCCCAACTCAAGCCGGACTTGCCAGCCTGGCAGCCTGGCCGGCTGGCGCTGGCCCTCTATGCGGACCGGCACGCCGAGTGCGCGGGCCAGGCGGAGTTGTGGCTGCTGGGTCCGGGGCGGGACCGTCTGGCGGCCGCCTACACGCGGCTGTTAACGTCGGACGCGGCCTTTGACCCGATTGAC
>JAEURL010000715.1 GCA_016789165.1 Anaerolineales bacterium
GCCGAAAGCACGCCGGCCGCCAGACCCGGCGAGCGCGCCTGGAACTCGTCGCGCACGCCCAGCGCCCAGTTGACCACGGCCGCCAGGTCCAGGAAAGCGCTGGAGGCGGCCAACAGGCCGGCGGCCAGCGTCTCTGGGCCGGCCGCCAGCGGCGAGAGCGCCACGGCCCAGGTGAGCCCGAGCAGCATCAGGCCCTGCTGCAGGCCGGCCTGGTGGGCCGTGAGCAGGTAGCGGTGCTCGGCCGCGGGGTTCCGCAGCCGCAGCCCGGCCAGCAGCGCGCCCACGAGCAGGCCAAAGGCGAGGTTGAGCACCCCTCCGACGATGAGTACCTTGGTAGCTGTATCCATGGGCCTCCCGTGATCTGCGCTCGTTTAGCTTCCGTCCCCGCGCTCCCACTCCGCCGCAGCCAGCCGCTTGAGCGTGCGCCACTCCTCGGCCACTGGCGTCAGGCCCAGCCCGCGCACAATCTGGCGCGCCGCCAGCCCCAGGATGGCCGTGAAGGTCGGGTAGGCCAGTTCCAGTTCCGCCAGCTGTTCCACCTTCATCCCGGCCGCCATGCCGGCCGCCGCGATCTGCACGATCTCCACCGCCTGCTCACCGACGACGTGCGCGCCCAGGATCGCGTGGCTCTGGCGCGACACGATCAGCTTGCAGAAACCCTCGGCGCGATCATCAATCACGGCCCGGTCGATATCGCCGAACGGCACCAGCGCCACCGCACAGGCCGGCTCCTGGGCGCGGGCCTGGGCCTCGGTCAGCCCCACGCTGCCGTACTCCGGGTCGGTGAAGCCGCCGTGCGGGACCACGGTGTGGCGGTATTTGCGCTCGCTGCCGAGCAGGGCGTTCTCCACCGCCACCCGCGCGTCGTGGCCGGCGCTCTGCACCAGCATCATCCGCCCGGTGATGTCGCCGGCGGCCCAGATATTGGCGGCCGAGGTCCGCAAGGTGTCGTCCACGCTCACGTAGCCGCGCTGGGAGGCCACGCCGGCCGCCTCCAGGTTGAGCGCCTCCAGGTTGCCGACCCAGCCCACCGAGAGCACCACGGCCTCGACGGCCAGCACACGCTCGGCGGCGGAGCCGTTGGACGGCGCAGCCCGCCGATAGTGCAGGGCGAGCCCGGCGGCCGTCTTTTCGATCCGGTCCATGCCCGCCAGGCCCGTGATCACGTTCAGCCCGCGCGCCTGCAGGGCGGCCTGCAGCGCGGCCGAGACGGCCTCGTCCTCGGCCGGCACGAGGCGCGGCAGCACTTCCAGCAGGTGGACCTCGGTCCCAAAGGCCGCGAAGATCGAGGCCAGCTGGCAGCCGGTGGCCGCCGCGCCGACCACGGCCAGCGAGCGCGGCAGGCGGGTGAGCGTCCAGACGTCGCTGTGGGTCAGGGCCAGCTCCGCGCCGGGAAAGGGCAGGCGCCGGGCGTGGCCGCCGGCGGCCAGGATGAACTTCTCGGCCGTGAGCGTGCGCCCGCTGGGCAGGGCCAGGGTGTGGGCGTCGATGAAGCGGGCCGGGCCGGCATTGTCAAAGACGACTACGCCGGTGCCGGCCAGGTGGTCGATGAGCTGTTTCTTCTCCTGCAGGCGGTACACCACCTGCTGGGTGCGGGCCAGCAGCCGCGGCAGGTCCACGGCCGGCGCGTGCGGGGTCAGGCCGTAGGCCTCCAATTGTTCCGCATCCCGCACCAGGCGCGCGGCCTTGGCCAGCACGCGGGTGGGCGCGCAGCCGTCGTTGGTGCAGGTGCCGCCCAGCCGGCCGCGTTCCACCAGCGCCGCCCGGGCGCCCAGTTCGCGGGCGCGCAGAGCGGCCGTCACCCCGGCCGGCCCGCCGCCGATCACGATCAGGTCGTACCCGAAATCAGTTGCCATGTTTGGACTCCCGCGTGTATATAAAGTAAAGCCGGACCGTCCGCCCGGCGTTACGAAAACGTTACCATTCAACGCCCGCCCCCGGCCACCCCGGCCGCCGGGCGGGCCTCAAGCGCGGGGGCCGAGCGTCATCCACAGCCCGCCCCGGGGCCGCAGCGTAACGTGGGCCTCGGGCGTCACCGGCCGGCCAGGAACCAGCGCCCACTGCGCGCGCTGGGCGATCAGGGCCAGGGCCAGGTGGGCCTCCATCAAAGCCAAACCCTGACCGATGCACTTGTGCGGCCCGCCCCCGAAGGGGAAGTAGGCGTAGGCCGGCCGCTCCGCCGACCGCTCCGGCGTGAAGCGCTCCGGGTCAAACCGGTCTGGGTCTTCCCAGAAGTCCGGGTGGCGGTGGGTCACGTACTGGCTGAAGGCCACCGTGGTGCCGGCCGGGATGAAGTAGCCGCCGATCTCGTCGTCGGCCTGGGCGGTGCGGTTGAAGATCCAGGCCGGCGGGTAGAGGCGCATGGTCTCGTCCAGCACTTGGCGGGTGTAGGGCAGGTTGGGCAGATCGGCCAGGGCCGGGGTGCGCCCGTCCAAGGCCTGTGCGACCTCGGCGCGCAGGCGGGCGGCGGCGTCCGGGTGCTGGGCGAGCAGATACAGCGCCCAGCTCAAGGCGTTGGCCGTGGTTTCGTGGCCGGCCACGAACAGCGCCAGCAGTTCGTCGCGGAGCTGCTGCGGCGACATGGCCTCGCCGGTTTCGGCGTCGCGGCTGGTCACGAGCAGCGTCAGCAGGTCGTCTGGGGCCGCCTCCGGCCGGGCCTCCCGCTCCGCGATCAGGCCGTACACCAGCCGGTCCAGCCGCTCGGCCGCGGCCCGGAAGCGTCGGTTGCGCGGAGTAGGCACGGCGGGCGGCGGATAGAAGGGCACCTCAAAGCGGTAGGCGATGTCCTGCAGCACCACCGCCACGGCCTGGCCGAGCGTGTCGCCGTCGTCGGAAATGGGCGTACTGAACAAGGCCCGGCTGACGATGCTCATGGTCAGGCGCGCCAGCTCGGCGCTCACGTCCAGGGTCTCGCCCGGCTGCCAGCGCGCCAGCAGGGCCTGTGTGGCGTCCGTGACAACCCCCGCGAAACCGTCCACGATCCGATGGTGGAAGGCCGGCTGCATCAGGCGGCGCTGGCGGAGCCAGAAGTCGCCGTCGCTGGCCGGCAGGCCATTGCCGATCAATTTCCGGACGGGCGCATAGAACGCGCCGCGCTGATAGTTGCGGTGATGCTCCTGCAGGATGTGCCGGACGCCGTCCGGGTGGCTGATCTGTACGAAGGCGAGGTGGGCCAGACGGTAGCGGGCCACGTCGCCAAAATCGCGCTGGAGCCGGCGCAGAAAGCCGAGCCGGTCTTGCTGGAATGCCAGCATGTGGCCGAGCAGCGGCTGGCCGGCCGGGCCGGGGATGGCCTGCTGCGCGCGGGAATGCCGGGCGGCTGAGAGTGAGGTCAAGTTGGTCATGCGGGCCTCCTGGTTCAGTTGCCTGACAGTCTAGACGGCCGGTGTCCCGGCTATGTTACGAAGAGCGTTACGGGTCCTTGCCCCGCCTAAGGGAGGCGGTCCGGCGCGGGGGGCGCCAGCCGGCCGGCCACCTGGCGCAGGGCCGCGCTGGGCCGGTCAGCCGGCGCGCGCACCGGTCGCAGATCGGCCAGCGGCTTCAGCCAGAGCGACATCTGCTCCGGCTGCATGGTCTCGGCGACCACGGCCGCCAGCCGCGCCGTCATGTCGTCCAGGTTGGTCTCGTCGCGCAGGGTGGCCGCGAAGCCGGCCAGCGTCTGGGCGGCGTTGTACTTGCTGCGGTAGAAGCGCCGGTCGATGGCGTTTTGGACGCGCCGGCGCAGCGGATTGGCCAGCGCCGCAATCACCAGGGTGGAGACCACCACCGCCAGCGGCGATTCCTCGCCGGCGACGGCCCGGAAGGCGGCCTGGAGCAGGATCACCAGGCCCAGGTAGGCCAGCGCCAGCAGAGCGGTCAGCGCCGAATAGACCAGGGTGCGCCGGATGATGATGTCGATGTCCCACAGCCGGTAACGCAGGATGGCGATGGCGAAGGACGCTGGAAAGGCCAGCAGCACCAGGGTCAGGGCGGTGGCGCCGGCCAGGCGCGTCACCGTGAAGGCGATGAAGAACTGGCCGCCCAGCAATTGGTGAAAGACGTTAGGCGCGGCCGCCTCGCGGAGCGACGGAAAGACCACGTACGGGATGAAATAGACGAACGGCCCGGCCACGGCCGCCGTCAGCCCGGCCACCGCCCACTTGGTCTGCTGGCGTTCGACGGCCGTGGACACGTTCTGGTAGCGGTGGACCTGGGCGTAGATGCCGGCGCTCACGAAGAGCAGCACCGCCGGGAGGAGCAGCCAGCCCGGCCAGGCGCGGTAACTCCACGGGCCGGCCGGCAGAAATGTGCCCACGCCGGCCCAGGCCACCCACAGCGCGCCGAGCGGAGCCGTCCAGGCCGGCACGAAGCGGCCGTCTGGAAAGGCGAAGAGCAGCAGGGGGCCGGAGGCCAGCGCCGTGAAAATCACGAGCTGGGCGGCCGCGTGCCAGAGGCCCGGGACCTCCGCCCCGCTGTAGCTGGCCGCCAACAGCACCAGGGCGCCATTGCTGAGCAGGGCGGTGGCCACGAAGATGGCCATCCAGGCCTGGCGGCACCAGGCCATGACGGCGGCCGCGATGCTCAAGTGGGCGATGACCACCACCAACTCCAAGGCCAGCAGATAGCCGGCGAATTCGTTGGCCGTGATCCCTAGATCAGTCAGCGCGCGGCGATTCTGCGCGGCCAGGTCCAGCAACTGCGCCAGGCGCGTGGGCAGGCCGGCGGCCACCAGCACCACGGTCAGCCCGGCCAGCAGCGCCCAGGCGGCCCGCGCCGGCGCCAGCCAGCGGCCGGCGGCGCGCCCGCTCAAGGAGGATAGGTTGGAAGTGGTCATGGGGTGGGGCGCTCAGCGGTGTTCGGTCTGCACGGCCGGCAGCGAGCGCAGATACAGCCAGATCGCCCGCAGTTGCTCATCACTTAGGTTCTGGATGTCGTTCCAGGGCATCTGCTCCGGATCAAGGGTCCGCCCGTCCGGGGCGATGCCTGTGCGCAGGGTCTGGACGAATTCACCTTCGGTCCAATCCTTGGTGGTGCCGCCGGGGGTGAGGTTCATGCCCTCGCCGGCGTCTGGGCCGCCGGACATGTCCGCGCCATGGCACGTGGCGCACACCACCCCCATGTAGCGCCCGTACTCCACGGTCACGCCCGGCGGCGGCGCGTCCGGCCGCTGGGCGTCATGGTCGATCACCTCGGCCGACAGGGCATCTGGGCCGATGGAGCCCGTCACCAGCATCAGCCGGACCAGCGGCCCCAGCCGCGTCGCCGGCACCACGTGGTCAACCGCCGGTTGAGCGCGCACCAGCGTGATCAGGATGGCCAGGTCGTTGTCGCTCAGGCGGTTGAAAATATTGGACGGCATGCCCACCAAGGGCTTGCCGGTGGGCCGGACACCGTGCCGGAGCGCCCGGATCCAGTCCTGATCGGTGTATACGCCGCCGATCCCGCCCGCGCCGGCCGTCAGGTTGCTGGAGGCAAACGTGCCCATCAACAGATCGTCCTCCAGCACCTGGCCGGCCAGGTCTGGCCCGTGGCAGTCTTTGCAGAAGGCCACCAGGGTGTAGGGCCAGTCGCGGCGGGTCAGGTCCACCTGGGCGGGAATAACCAGCGGCTCCGGGCGGATGGTGTACAGCCGGTTGAGGCGGGCCTCGGTCAGCGCATAGAGCGCGCCGGTGCTGGCGAGGAGCAGGCCGGCCAGCACACCCAGCACCACGCCCAGCCAGCGGATCAGTTTCGGCATGACATTTGTGCTCTCTGCCCGGCTCACCCGGTCACTTTAATGCCGGCGCCCGGCCTCGTCATCGGTCTTGTGGCGGAGTTGGCGGCGCGGCCGCGGACGGCCGGGCCGGCGCCACGGCCGGCCCAACCGCCCGCGGGTTCAAGCCGGCCGGGCTCCCTCACCGGCCGGGCCTGGGGGCCGCTC
>JAEURL010000524.1 GCA_016789165.1 Anaerolineales bacterium
ACCTACTTCGGTGCCGCTGATCTTGGAGGTATAGCCGGACACGAAGTGGTAGAGCGCCTGGTCCGGCGTCAGCCGCGCGATCGGCGGCATCACGCCGGAGGCGTCGCAGGTCAGCAGCACGAGGTTGCGCGGATGGCCGGCGCGCTTCTCCGGGACGGCGTTCTCGATGAACTCCAGCGGGTAGGAGGCGCGCGTGTTCTCGGTGAAGCGGTCGTCGTCCAGGTCGATCAGGCGCGTCACCGGGTCCTGGACTACGTTCTCCAGCAGCGTGCCGAAACGGCGCGTGCAGGCGTAGATCTGCGGCTCGGCCGTGGGCGAGAGCGCGATGACCTTGGCGTAGCAGCCGCCCTCGAAGTTGAAGACGCCGGCGTCGCTCCAGCCGTGCTCGTCGTCGCCGATCAGACGCCGGGTGGGGTCGGCCGAGAGCGTGGTCTTGCCGGTGCCGGAGAGGCCGAAGAACAGGGCCACGTCGCCGGCCGCGCCCACGTTGGCCGAGCAGTGCATGGGCATCACGCCCTGCAGCGGCAGCAGGTAGTTGAGGATGGTGAAGACTGATTTCTTGATCTCGCCGGCGTAGGCGGTGTTGCCGATCACGCACAGCCGCTGGGCGAAGTTGAGCACGATGAAGGTCTGGCTGGCGGTGGCGTCCACGCCCGGCACGCCCTTGAACCCCGGCGCGCAGACCACCGTGAACTCCGGCACGTGCGCGCGGGCCTCGTCGGCGGTGGCCGGCCGCAGGAACATGTTGCGCGCGAACAGGCTGTGCCAGGCCAGCTCGGTGACGATGCGCACCGGCAGGCGGTAGTCCGGGTCGGCCCCGGCGTAGCAATCCTGCACGAACAGGTCGCGCCCCTGCAGGTAGCCCTGCAGCCGGCCCCACAGCTCGTCGAACTTCTCGGCCCCGAAGGGGCGGTTGTATTCGCCCCAGCCGACGTGCGCACCGCTGGACGGCTCGTGGACGATGAACTTGTCCGCGGCGGCGCGCGAGGTGTGCTTGCCGGTGTTCACCACCACCGGGCCGAGGTGCGCCAACTGGCCCTCGCGCCGGAACGTGATCTCCTCGTACAACGCCGGCGCCGGCAGGTTCCAATACACGGCGCCCAGGCTGCTCAGGCCGTGGTTCTCCAGGCCGTATTCGCTCTTCACCGCGCCGGCCGTGGCCTGCGCGGGGGTTTTGATATCCAGGAGGTTGTTCATAGCCAATCCCTCACCAGCCGGCGGCTGCCGATGTACAGTTCGTTAGGCGCGGCCGGGTCCAGCGCCCACTTCATGCGCGTCACCCCCTCGGTCACGTCCTTGATTGTGCCCGCGAAGCTCAGGCGCAGGTGGCCCTCCAGTCCGAACTCCTTGCCGGGCACCGTCACCACCATGGCCTTCTTCAGCAGGAACTGGGCCAACTCCACGGATGATTTGCCGTAGGCGCTGAAGTCTGGGAAGCAATAGAAGGTGCCGGCCGGCTTCTCCACCCGCACGCCGCTGAAGGCGCCCAGCTCGCGCACCATCACGTCGCGGTTGTTCTGGATGGTCAGGCGCAGGCTCTCCACCGCGCTCTGCAGGCCGGTCAGCGCGCCCTCGGCCGCCGCCTGCTGCATGACCGAGACGCAGGTGGCCGTCTGGGCTTGGACGTTGGTCATCACCTCCACCACCGGGCGGGGCGCCACCACCCAGCCCACGCGCACGCCCGTCAGCCCGTACAGCTTGGAGACCCCGTTGAGCGTGATCACGCGCGAGGTTTCGAGATCTTTGGCGGCATAGGCGTAGGCCGCGGGCGCGCGGGCGCCGTCGAACACCAGCTTGTGGTAGATGTCGTCGCAGATCAGGTAAATCCCTTTGCGCTCGCAGAAGGCCGTCAGTTCGGCCACGAACTCGGCCGGGTAGACCACACCGCTGGGGTTGTTGGGGCTGTTGAGGATCAGGGCCTTGGTGTAGCCGCTGACAGCGCGCTCGATCTCGCTCAGGCGCGGCACAAAGTGCGGGTCCTCCGGCTTGACGATCACGGGCACGCCGTAGACCATGCGCACCATCTCCGGGTAGCTGACCCAGTAGGGCGCCAGGATGATCACCTCGTCTTGCGGGTTGAGCAGGGTGTAAAGCAGGGTGTAGAGCGCCTGCTTGGCGCCGGCGCAGACGATGACGTTCTCGGGCGCCACGCTCTTGTTGTAGTGCTCCTCGGTGTAGCGCAGGATGGCTTTCTTCAGCGCCGGCTGGCCGTCGGTGGGCGCATACTTGAGCTCGCCGTCGCGCAGGCGGGCGGCCGCGCTCAGGGTGGCGGCCAGGGGCGCTTTGTTCTTGGGCTCGCCAATGCCCAGGTGGATGACGGCCTCGCCCTTCTCGCGCAGGAGCCGCGCTTCCTCGTTGAGCTTCAACGTAGGCGACTCGGCGATGGAGCGGGCCAGTTGACTGAGGCTCATGGGCGTTTCACCTCCGGGGATGGGATTGTGGGGCAGCCTCATTGTGCGCCGGCGGCCGGCCCGCACAAAGTGACCTTCTGCCCGCTTTTTCGGCTGTCCAACATCGTCGGTATAAATCGATAAACCCGCCCGGCTTTTGGAAAATCATCGGCGTGGCGTTGGGCGGGGCAGCCTGCGTGCTATACTGACCGTGACCCAACCGCTGTTCAGGAGCCCACCATGACGTCACTTCAACTGCCGGCCGGCATGGAGATCCGCGCCAGCCTGCCCCGTGAGTTCGCCGAGGTCCTCACCCCGGAGGCGCTGGCCTTCCTGGCCAAGCTGCAGCGCGCCTTCAACGCCCGCCGGTTGGAGCTGCTGGCCCGGCGCGTGGAGCGCCAGGCCGCCATCGACGCCGGCCAGCTGCCGGTTTTCCTGCCCGAGACCCAGGCCGTCCGCGAGGGCAGCTGGCAGGTGGCCGCCATCCCGCCCGACCTGCAGCGCCGGCACGTGGAGATCACGGGCCCCACTGAGCGCAAGATGCTGATCAACGCCCTCAACTCCGGCGCCGACGTCTTCATGGCCGACTTCGAGGACGCCAACTCGCCCACCTGGGCCAACATGCTCCAGGGCCAGATCAACCTGACCGAGGCCATCGAGCGCACCATCACCCTGGTCACCCCGGAGAAGACCTACCAGCTGAACGACCAAGTGGCCGTGCTGCTGGTGCGCCCGCGCGGCTGGCACCTGAACGAGAAGCACGTGCTGGTGGACGGCCAGCCGCTGTCCGGCTCGCTCTTCGATTTTGGCCTGTACCTGTTCCGCAACGCCCGCCGCCTGCTGGCCCGGGGCAACGGCCCGTATTTCTATCTGCCCAAGCTGGAGAGCCACCTGGAGGCCCGGCTGTGGAACGACGTTTTCAACCTGGCCCAGGACGAGCTCGGCCTGCCGCGCGGCACCATCAAGGTGACGGTGCTGATCGAGACCATCCTGGCCGCCTATGAGATGGACGAGATCCTGTTCGAGCTGCGTGACCACATCGCCGGCCTGAACGCCGGCCGCTGGGATTACATCTTCAGCTGCATCAAGAAGTTCAGCCGCCACCCGGAGGTGGTCTTCCCGGACCGCGCCCAGATCACGATGACGGTCCCGTTCATGCGCGCTTATACCGAGCTGCTGGTGCGCACCTGCCATCGGCGCGGCGCGCACGCCATCGGCGGCATGGCGGCCTTCATCCCCAGCCGCAAGGACGCGGCCGTCAACGAGGTGGCCATCACCCGCGTGCGCGAGGACAAGCTGCGCGAATCCAACGACGGCTTCGACGGCACCTGGGTGGCGCACCCGGACCTGGTGCCCACCGCCAAGGAGGTCTTCGACGGCAAGCTGGGCGAGCGGCCGCACCAGAAGGAGCGCCGGCGCGAGGACGTGCACGTGACGGCTGAGCAGCTGCGCAATTTCAATGTGCCGGGCGGCAAGATCACCGAGGCCGGCCTGCGGCTGAATATCAACGTCGGCGTGCTCTACATTGAAAGCTGGCTGCGCGGCGTGGGCGCGGCCGCCATCTACAACTTGATGGAAGACGCCGCCACGGCCGAGATCTCGCGCGCCCAGGTCTGGCAGTGGACCCATCACCCGCACGCCCAGCTGGACGACGGCCGGCCGGTGACCCTCGACCTCTATCGCCAGCTCCTGCCGGAGGAGATGGAGAAGATTAAGGCCCTGGTGGGCCCGGACGCCTACGCCAAGGGCAAGTACGAGCAGGCCCGCCAGCTGTTCGACCAACTGGTGACGCCCGAGACCTTCTCCGAGTTTCTGACGCTCGGGGCCTACGCCTACCTGGAGTAAGGCCTCCGCCGCAGCGGGGCCGGGCCGGTGGCCCGGCCCTTTCTGTCTCAGCCGGCCGCCCAGCATGTTGCCTGCGCCTCAGCACCTGCTCCAGCAGCTCAGCGCGGTCCCGCACTTCCGCGGCTTGCCGGCCGCGGACCTGCAGGCCATCATCGCGGCCGGCCACGTGCGTGCCTTCCCAGCCGGCGCGCTCATCTTCAGTGAAGGGCAGCCCGGCGCGGGCATGTTCGTCCTGCTCCAGGGCCAGGTGCAGCTGCGCCTGCTCGGGCCGCAGGGCCAGGAGCACCTCCTGGCCGTCATCGAGCCCGTCATCATGTTCAACGAGGTGGCCGTGCTGGACGGCGGCCCGAATGTGGTGACGGCCGTGGCCATCCAGCCCAGCCTCGCCTGGCAGATCAGCTACGAACGTTTTCAAGAACTGCTGCACACCTACCCCGTAATCGGCCTGGGGCTGCTGCGCGTCCTGGCCGCCCGCAACCGCCTGCTCGTCTCACGCCACGAAGACGTGGCCTTCCGCTCGGTGCTGGCCCGCACCGCCCGTCTGCTGCTGGACCTCAGCCAGCACGGCCAAGCGCCCATCGACCGGCGCGCCCACCCTAACCGCGAGCTGGCCGCCCGCGCGGCCACCGTGCCGGAAGCCCTCAGCCGTTGTCTGCAGACCCTGCAGCGCGACGGCCACCTCCGCTGCACCCGCCTCCTGATCGAGATCACCAACCCCGCCGGCCTGGCCGCCCTGGCCGACCTCCAGCGCCGCGCCTTCCTGGAATAGCCCCTTCCTGGTCCGCATTCGGTAATTGACAAGAGTCAATGACTCTTGGTTTTGATTGTGATGAAATAAACAATCAGAACCGGATGTTTCAGGAGGAGCATGG
>JAEURL010000046.1 GCA_016789165.1 Anaerolineales bacterium
GGGCCGTGGCCACGATGGCGTTCTTGCCCAGCCAGCCCTCGGCCTTCTCGCGCTGGGCGGTGATGCCCACCACGCAGAACTTAGTGAAGGCACCCACCGCCCCGATCATCACCTGCATGGCTTCAAACAGGTTGTGGGCGATGATGGGCATCATCACGTTCAGCTCAAGCTGGCCGGCCTGGGCCGCCAGCGCCACGGTGTGGTCGCAGCCCTGGACGTGGAACATGGCCTGGTTGAGCATCTCGGCCAGCACCGGGTTGACCTTGCCGGGCATGATCGACGAGCCGGGCTGGACGGCCGGCAGCCGGATCTCGTCCAGGCCGGTGGTGGGGCCGGACGAGAGCAGGCGGAAGTCGTTGGCGATGCGCGTCAGCGTCACGGCGGTTGTCCGCAGGGACGCCGAGAAGTCGGCGGCGTCGGCCATGGACTGCATGGACTCGAACAGGTTGTCCGAGGTGTGGAGCGTCAGGCCGGTCAGCGCGCTCAGGCGCTGGACCATACGGGCATGGTATTCGGGGTGGGCGTTCAGGCCGGTGCCGGTGGCGGTGCCGCCGATGCCCAGCCGGCGCAGGCCCTCCGCCGCGCGGGCCACGCGCTCGCGGTCGCGGCGCACGGCCCGGGCGTACGCCCCGAATTCCTGGCCCAGCCGCACCGGCACGGCATCCTGCAGGTGCGTGCGGCCGGATTTGACAATGCCGTCGAACTCCACGGCCTTGGCCTCCAGGGCGGCGGCCAGCCCGTCCAGGACGCCCAGCAGCTCATCCAGCCGCCATAGGCAGCCCAGCCGGATGGCGGTGGGGATGGTGTCGTTGGTGGACTGGGCCATGTTGACGTGGTCGTTCGGGCCGGCGATGTACTTGCCGCGCGTGCCGCCCAGGAGCTCGGTGGCCCGGTTGGCGATGACCTCGTTGGTGTTCATGTTGTGCGAGGTGCCGGCGCCGGCCTGGAACGGGTCCACCACGAAGTGGGCGTCCCACTTTCCGTCGATCACCTCCTGGGCGGCCTGGACGATGGCGTCCACCAGCTGCTGGGCCGCGTACTTTCGGCCGTTCACCTCGCGGTCCGCGAACAGGCCCAGCGCGCCGTTGACCTCGGCCGCCGCGCGCTTGATGGTGGCCATGCTCCAGACGAAGGCCCGCCACGGGCGCAGGCCGGAGACCGGGAAGTTCAGCACCGCCCGCTGGGTCTGCACGCCGTACAAGGCCTCGGCCGGCACCTGGATCTCGCCGAGCGAATCTTTTTCCATGCGATAGTCGGTCATTGCTCGATCTCCTCAGAGGGCGCTGGCGGTCAGGCTTGGCGGCCACGGCCGGCCCCGAACCACCCTGACCGCCGCCTAAGATTCTAGCGCTTCGCGCTCGGCCCAGCCGCCGCGCCCTGGCAACAGAAAGAGGCAGCCCAAGTGGACTGCCTCTTCTTTTCGGCGAAAAGGGACGAGCCGCTTACTTGGCGCCGTAGCCCGGGCCGCCCTTGTAGAAATCGTAGTTCTTCTGGATGTCGCCGCGCAGGTTGACGGTCTCGCCGCCGGCCAACTCGACCACGCCGTCCAGCTCCACGGCCTCGCTCTTATTGTTGTGGCCGCTGTAGTGGCCGCCCTTGCCGGCGAAGGCGCCGTCGGTGGGGTTGCTCAGCTTCTGGCCGGCCTTGGCGGTGTGCGCATCCGGCACCTCATCCTCCGGGAAGATCGCCTCATACGGGCACTCGGGCACGCAGGCGCCGCAGTCGATGCAAGTGTCCGGATCGATGTACATCCACGGCCACTCGGACTCGGGCTTGCCGGGCACGATGCACTCGACGGGGCACACCTCGATACAGCCGCCGTCGCGCAAGCAGAGGCTAGTGATGATATGGGTCATAGTCTTCTCCTAGGAGGATAGAGATGGGAAGCCGAAGCGATTACCTGGCCGCGTCGTACAGCTTGGCGACGGCGCTCCAGTTGACGACATTCCACCACGCCTTGAGGTAATCCGCGCGGCGGTTCTGATATTTGAGGTAGTAGGCGTGCTCCCAGACGTCGACGCCCAGGATCGCGGCTATGCCGTCCATCATCGGGCTATCCTGGTTCGGGGTGGACGTGATCTCGAGCTTGCCGCCCTTGACCACCAGCCAGGCCCAGCCGCTGCCGAAGCGCCCCACCCCGGCGGCCTCGAACTTGGCCTTGAACTCGTCGAAGGAGCCGAAGGCGGCGTTAATGGCCTCGCCCAGCGCGCCGGTGGGCGCGCCGCCGGCGTTGGGCGCCATGAGGTTCCAGAACAGGGTGTGGTTGACGTGCCCACCGCCGTTGTTGCGCACCGCGGTGCGGATGGCCTCCGGAACGGCGGCCAGGTTCTTGATCAGGTCGTCGACGGATTTGCCCTGCAGGTCCGGCGCGCTTTCCAGAGCCTTGTTGAGGTTGGTCACATACGCGGCATGGTGCTTGCCGTGGTGAATCTGCATGGTTTGCGTATCGATGTGCGGTTCAAGCGCGTCATGAGCATAGGGAAGCGGGGGAAGTTCGTGGGCCATGATCTCTCCTCATTTCTACTGTTAAAAATTGACCGGCTGGGATCGTTAGAGTAAGATGTCACAAACTGACGAGATTGTATTCTTGCCCCTACCCTTTGTCAAGCAAACGACCCCATTTTGAGCGATTCTAAGCCGGCTGTGCCGCCGGCCGTGGGCCTTGGTCTGGGCCTGCTGGCTGTGTCCACGGCATCGCTGTTCATCCGTTATGCTCAAGCCGATGGAACACCGTCGCTGGTGATTGCGGCGTGGCGGCTGAGCCTGGCGACCCTGATCTTGCTGCCGTGGGTGGCCGGGCGCCACAGCGCCGAGCTGCGCCGGCTCACGGCCCGCGAGTGGTCGCTGGTGGCCGCCTCCGGGATCTTCCTGGGCCTGCATTTTGGCACCTGGATCAGCTCGCTGGCCTACACCAGCGTAGCCAACTCCGTGGTCTTCGTCTCCACCGCCCCGCTCTTTGTGGCCCTGATCGCGGCCGGCCTGCTGCGCGAGCGTCTCAACCGCTGGGTGGTGCTCGGGCTGGCGGTGGCCCTGGCCGGCAGCATCGTGGTCGGCGTCAGCGATGCCGGCCCGGCCCTGGCGGACTTCGTGCGCGGCGAGGGCTTTTTGGGCGACCTGCTGGCGCTGGCCGGGGCCGTGACCGTGGCCATCTACCTGGTCATCGGCCGGTCGGTGCGCGCGCGGCTCTCCCTGCCCGTCTATATCTTCCTGACCTATGGCGGCGCCGCGCTGACCCTGCTGGCCGGCGTCGGGCTGCTGGGCGCCGGTGACCCGGCTTTCGGGCCGGCCGCCTTTCCGGCCGCGCTGGCCGCCGGGCTGCAAGGCTGGCTGAGCGGCAGGGCCGCCGGGGCCGGCGGTTGGGCGCTGTGGGTGCTGCTGCTGGCCTTGGTGCCGCAGCTGATCGGCCACTCGGCCTATAACTGGGCGCTCAGGTACCTGCCGGCCACCTTCGTCTCGGTCACGGTCCTGGGCGAGCCGCTCGGCTCCATCCTGCTGGCCGCGCTCCTGCTCAACGAGACGCCTTCGCCCCTCAAGCTCTTGGGCGCTGGATTGATCTTGGCCGGCATCCTGAGCGCCTCCCGCCGGCCGGCGGCGCCCGCCCAGCCGCCCGAGAAATCTTAAAATATCCACCGACTCGGCCGAGTCAGTTGCGCGGCCTCTGGAATGATGCTATTTTGCGCGCAACATCTTCCAGCTGGAGGGACACTGCCATGACTGAAGCGCCTGCCCCCGAGACCGCCGCCGCACCCGCCCCGGTACCGGCGCCAGCCCCCGCGCCCGCGGCCAAGAAACCGGCCGCCAAGAAGCCCGCCGTGAAGAAGGCGGCCGCCAAGAAGCCCGCGGCCAAGAAACCGGCCGCCCAGAAGCCCGCCGCGAAGAAGGCGGCCGCCCAGAAGCCCGCGGCCAAGAAACCGGCCGCCAAGAAGCCCGCCGCCAAGAAGGCGGCCGCCAAGAAGCCCGCGGCCAAGAAGCCCGCGGCTAAGAAACCGGCCGCCAAGAAGCCCGCGGCCAAGAAGAAGAAGTAACCCCGGCGGGCTAACCGCCGGCCTCCCCGGATCGATCAGGTAAGGGCGGGCCAGAGGCCCGCCCTTATGATTCCGGCAGGAAAATCCGCATGCCGTCGGCCTCGTCCACCACAAAGGCGGCCGGCGGATAGCGCCCCACCCGCCACCCCATGTAGACGTCGCCGCAGGCCCCCATCACGTTCAGCACCGCGCACAGGGCCACCAGGGGCGCGGCCATGGTCTCGGCCCCGGCCCACATCCCGGCCACGGCCAGCAGGCTCAGGCTGACCAGCGGCGCAAAGATGACGGCCAGATACTGATTCCGGGTGAAGCCAAAGCCGGGGGCGGTGGCGTACAGGGCG
>JAEURL010000065.1 GCA_016789165.1 Anaerolineales bacterium
TCAGGCGCAGGACCTCCACTTCGCGCGGCGTGAGGGGCTCGGCCAGCGTGACGGCGGTCGGAAGAGGCGGCGGCGACGCGGCTGGGCCGGCGCACAGGGCCAGCAGGCGGCCGGCGTAGCCGGCGCTTGGCCCGCTGATCGCCTTCAACAGCGCCGGCAGCGCCTGGCCTTCGTCCACAAAGACGCGCGTATAGCCCTCGGGCTCGGCCAGGGCCAAGGCGCGCCCCAGCGCGGCCAGCGCCTCCGCCGGGCGGCCTTGGGCGTTCAGGACCAGCGCCTGCAGCACGCTCACCTCGATCAGGCGGCCGTGGCGCTGCCCGGCCGCGGCGCTGGCCTCCAGATGCTTCAGCCAGCGAACCGCCGCCTCCCAGTGGCCCTGCGCCAGGCGCACGCGGGCCAGGTCCAGGGCGATCTCTTCGTCCAGGTAGGTCAGGGGCGCGGCCAGGTCGAGGCTGAGGGTGCGGGCCCACGCCTCAGCGGCCTCCAGCCGGCCCTGGCGGGCCCAGACCACGGCGCGGGCGGCCTCGAACACGGCCGAAGTGGCCGGGGTCGGCTGGCCGAATGCGGCGGCCTCGTCCAGGATGGCGGCGGCGCCGGCCGGGTCACCGCCCGCCAGGCGCAGGCGGGCCAGCCCCCGCGCGGCGGCCAGCAGCCCTTCGCTGTTGCGCCAGGTCCGGGCCAGGTCGTAGGCGGCTTGCAGGTTGAAGCGGGCGGCCTCCAGATCGCCGCGTTCGTACTGGGCGCTGCCCAGGCCGGCCTGGGCGACCGCGGCCAGCGGGGTGGCTGCCTGGCCGGCGGCCGCCAGCCGCTGCAGCTCCTGCTCGAAGGCGGCCTCGGCCGCGCGGCGTTGGCCGTGCAGCAACAAAACCTGGCCCAGCCGGCCGGCGGTGATGGCCAGCAGATGTGGGTTGTTGCGCGCCTCGGCCAGCCGCCGGGCCTCGGCGTAGACCGGGATGGCGGCCGCCGTCTCCCCGTGGGTTTCTTGGAGAAAGGCCAGGTTGTAGACCACCACGGGCTCCAGGTTGGCGGGCGAGTTGAAGAAGCCGGTTTGCTCGGCGTCCGGCCCGGTGAGATAGGGCCGCGCGGCCTGACACAGCGCCAGCGCCTCCTCCAGATGGTTCTGGCCGATGGCCACCTGGGCCCGGATGATCATGATCTCCAGCAGGCTGGCGCGCAGCTGGGCGGGCAGCTCCGGGCTCAGCGCCGCCGGGGTGCAGCCCAGGGCCTGTTCCAGCAGTGTCATGGCGCGCGTGGCGCCGGTCAGGTCGGTGGTGGCCAGCGCGGCCCAGCCATAAGCGAAGCAGAGCGCGGGGTGGGCGGCCAGCACCTCGGCCGGCAGGGCCTGGGCCAGCGCGGCCAGCTCCGGCAGGGCGTTGTTGACGAAGAACCAGACGTGCACCTCGGCCAGCAGGCGGGCCGCCGCCGCCGTATCGCCGCTCAGGAGCAGCTCGCGCACCGCCTCCGGCACCAGGCCCTGCTGGTGGAACCAGGCGCTGGCGCGCTGGCGCAGGCCGCGCACCGCCTCCGGCCCCAGGGCTTGCGCCAGGCGGGATTGGAGCAGGTCGGCGAAGAGGTGGTGATAGCGATACCACTCGCGCCGGTTGTCCAGCGGGATCAGGAAGAGGTTGGCGCGCTCCAACTCCTCAAGGACGAGGGCCGCCGGGCGCCGGGCATGGGGGGCCGCCGGCCCGTCGTCCAGCACGGCGTCGCACAGCGGCCCGCACAGGCGCGGGAGCAGGGCGGTCTTGAGCAGGAATTCCTGCAAGGCCGGCGGCTGGCGCTGGAGGACCTCTTCGATCAGGTAATCGGCGATGAAGCGGTCGTCGCCCGCGAACGACGCCACCAGGCGGTGCCGGTCGGCATGGCCCTCGAGCAGCAGGGCCGCCATCTGCAGGCCCACAATCCAGCCCTCGGTGCGCGCGGCTAGCGTGGCCACATCGGCCGGCGCCAGGCCCAGGCCGTTGGCCGTGTTCAGGAAGGCCGCCACCTCGGCGTCCGTGAAGCGCAGGTCGGCGGCGCGCACCTCCACCACCTGCTGCCGGGCGCGCCGGCGGGCCAGCGCCAGCGGCGGGTCCTCGCGGGTGAGCAGCACCAGGTGCCAGGCCGGCGGCGCGTGGTCGAGCAGGAAGTTCAGGCTGGCGTGGATGGCCTCACTCGCGATGGTGTGGTAATCGTCCAGCACCAGGGTCAGCGGCTGCGGGTCGGCCGCCAGGTCGTTCACCAACCCGGCCGCCACCGCCTCCAGCGGGGCGGACCCGGGCGCCGCCAGCAGGGCCGGCGCCGTCTGGCCCAGGCCGGGGCGCGCGGTTTGCAGCGCCGCCAGCACGTAGCGCCAGAAGCGCACCGGCTCGTCGTCGGCGGGCTCGAGCGAGAGCCAGGCGGCCTGGGCGGCGGGTTGGCGCTGGGCCAGCCAACTGCCGGCCAGGGCCGTCTTGCCGAAGCCGGGCGGCGCCGCGATGAGCGTCAGCGGCCGCGTCTGGCCCTCGTCCAGCCGGCTGAGCAGACGCGCGCGCGCCACCCAGTTGGGGCGCGGCGGCGGCGCATACAGCTTGGTGGCCAGAATCGGTTGCGTCATAGACAGCCTGGGACAATCCGATTGTACACAACCTGGGGCCGCGAACCAACGGCGGCGCGGGCCAGTTAGCCGACCAAGCCGGTCCGAAATCCGCGTACAATGGGCGGCATTCACCTGCGTTCAAGGAGGCCAAGCGGCATGGCGCGGCACATTCGCATCTTCGGGGTGCCCATGGATCTGGGACAGCGCCGGCGCGGCGTGGATATGGGGCCGAGCGCCATCCGCTACGCCGGCCTGCACGACCAGCTGCGCGCGCTGGGCTACACGCTGACGGACAGCGGCAACCTGAGCGTTCCGCTGCCCGAGAACGAGCCGCCGGATACCAGCCGCGCCCGCCACCTGCACAGCATCGCGGGCGTATGCTGGGATATCTATCAGCAGGCGCTGGTCTGCGCCGACAGCGGCGAGCTGCCGATCTTTTTGGGCGGCGACCATTCCTTGAGCATCGGCACGGTCTCGGCCATCACGGCCGGCCAGCCCGAGCTCGGGGTGCTGTGGGTGGACGCGCACGGCGACTTCAACACGCCCGAGATCACGCCCTCCGGCAACGTGCACGGCATGGCCCTGGCCGCGCTGCTGGGGCAGGGCGCGCCGGAGCTGACCGGCATCGGCCGGCCCGGTCCCAAGGTGCAAGCGTCTCAGGTGGTCATCCTGGGCGCGCGCGATATCGACGCGCAGGAGAAGAAGGCGCTGCGCGCGGCCGGCGTGTTGGTGATCACCATGCGCGAGGTGGATACGATGGGCGTGGCGGCGGCCGCCCAGCAGGCGCTGGCCCACTTCAGCCATTTGAGCCGCATTCACGTCAGCCTGGATATGGACGCCCTGGACCCGGCCGAGGCGCCCGGCGTGGGCACGCCGGTGCCCGGCGGCTTCTCCTACCGCGAGGCGCACCTGTTGATGGAGATCCTGCACGACGCCGGCAAGGTCGCGTCGCTGGACATCGTCGAGATCAACCCCATCCTGGACGACCGGAACCGCACCGCCCGGCTGGCTGTGGAGTTGGTGGCGTCGCTGTTTGGCAAGAGTATCTTGTGAGGCGGGTGCGATAAAAAATCGAGCCTGGACGTGTTCAGGATTGTCCCTACTAACGTCCAGGCCCGTGTAAGTTTACCGTGCCATTGCCTTTAGATCGCGTTTGTCGCCGCGAGAAGCTGCCCCTGCCAGTCCGCCACCCTTCTTTATCGGGTGAACGCGTGGGGTTAGCGGGGCACTCTGACTTGGCTGGCGCGGTAAACGTGGTGGCGTCAATGGCAGCTGGCGGCCATAGCAGTCTGTTCCCCCGTCCACGCAGATTACGTTAGGCCCTGTAGTTTTGCGGCCTCCGTTTTCACGGAGTGTGCTCTTCGCATGACGCCGGATTGTCAAGGTGCGCTCTTACGCTTATTTCTTAGCACACCTAACGAACGGAGTCTTGGACGAATGTCATGGGCAAACCGTGACATTCGTCGCCGGCCTCAGGGGGCCGGCCGGCGCAGGCGCTGGCGTAAGCCGGCCGGGAGAATATCCACCAGGGTGGCGCGTTCCTCAGCGTTGAAGGCGCCCAGGCGGGCCAGGGCGGCCAGATAGACCGCCAGGCCGGCCGCCAGGGCGACCAGCGGCTGCCAGGCCCACAGCGCCAGAGTCAGGCCCGCCATCAGGCCGGCCGCCAGCCAGAGCCGGCCCAGCAGGCGCAGCCACGGCATCCGGCCCAGGCTGCGGCGCAGGTAGTAGTAGAACGCCAGGCCCTCAAAGATCTCGGAGAGGATGGTGATGGCGGCGGCGGCTTGAAAGCCGAAGGCCGGGATAAAGGCCAGGTTGACCAGCACGTTGAAGACCAGGGCG
>JAEURL010000099.1 GCA_016789165.1 Anaerolineales bacterium
GGCTTCCACCAGCGCTGGAGTCCGGCGCCCACGCGGACTCTCACCGGCACCGTCCAGATCGGCGACGGCGCGGGCGGCAACCTGGATGGCTGCCTGCCCTTCGCGGCCGGCTCGCTGGCCGGCCGGGCCGTGCTCGTGGACCGCGGCACCTGCGCGGTCAGTGAGAAAGGCGCCAACGCCTCCGCCGCCGGCGCCGCCCTGGTGCTGGTGGCCGACAACGAGTTCGGCAACACCCCGCCGGCCCTGGCCTTCGGCGGCGGCACCCAGACCGCGCCCGTGCTGACCATCACCCAGGCGGACGGCCTGGCCGCCAAGGCCGAGATCGGCCAAGCCGCCACGCTCGACCACACCAGCTTCATCTGCATCGCCGACGACATCATCGCCAACTCGTCCCGCGGCCCGCGCATCGCCGACAACGGCATCAAGCCGGACCTGGCCGCGCCGGGCGGCAGCCGCTCGGCTGAGGCCGGCTCGGGCGCCGGCCAGACCGAGTTTGGCGGCACCTCCGGCGCGGCGCCGCTGACGGCGGGCACGGCCGCCCTGTTGATCCAATCGCTCAAGGACCGCGGCCTGTGGGCGGCGCCCGATCCCGGCCTGGGCGCCACGGGTATCTCCGTGGCCCCGCTGGTGAAGGCGCTGCTGATGAACACCGCCCAGCCCAACACCACCATCGGCGGCCGCCTCCTGGCGCCCATCACCCTGCAGGGCGCCGGCCGGCTGGACGCGCTGGCAGCCGCCCGCTCCGGCACCCTGGCCCTGGACGTCACCGACCTGTACAACTGGGCGGCGACGCGCAGCGAACTGCCCTGCGCCCTCACCTCCTCGCCCACCAACGGCGTGGCGCTGGCGGCGCCGCCCTCGTATTACAACGGCTCGTACGGCTGTCTCTCGGCCTACCCCTTCGCCAACGAATTCTTCAACGCCTGGAACGCGCTGACGGGCAGCCTCTCCTTCGGCTATGACGGCGTGGCGGCCAGCACGACTGTGACGCGCAAGGTCATGATCCAGAACCTGACCGGCAGCGCCCGCACCTACCGGCTGAGCTCGGCCTTCCGCTACGCCGACGACGACAGCGGCGCGGTCACACTGGCGGCCTCACCGGCGGAGGTGACCGTGCCGGGCCGCGGCTACAGCGTGGTGGACGTGACCCTCAAGGTCAGCGCCAAGGGCCTGCGGCACTGGACCCTGGACGCCGGCCAGTTCGGCGACCACGGTACGCGTCTCGAGTGCGCCGGCGCCAATCCAGCCGTGGATTGCCCGACGCTGACCATCTTCGAATACGACGGCTTCCTGACCATCGACGGCGGCGCCCAGAACACGGTGCGGCTGCCCTGGCAGGTGCTGCCCAAGAAAGCCGCGCAGGTGGAGGTGGAGCGCGTGGACGCCACCTCCGTGAAGCTGCGCAACGCCGCCGGCTACGAGACCGGCCTGGCGGACGTCTTCGCGCTGCTGGACGTCAGCCCCAACAAGTGCGAGATCCTGGGCGGCGGGGGCACGTGCGTGGAGGCCAATTACCAGCCGGGCGTCCTGCCGGCCATCAACGGGACCTTCGTCGACCTGAACGAGATCGGGCTGCGCTCCTACGCCGTGCCCGGCCTGAACGCGGCCTTCGGCCTGCCGGCCGCGCCGGCCGGCGCCCTGGCCGACGAGGTGGTGGAGTTCGCGGTGACCGTCTACGACAAGCCCTACCGCGCCTCGCACAACTTTCCGGTCGAGTTTGACGTCGCCGTGGACGCCGACCGCAACGGCCTGTGGGATTACGTGGTCTTCAACGCCGATCGGACGCTGACCGGCGCCGACGGCCGCAACGCGGTCTTCGTGCGGGACGTCAACCCGGCCGATGGGACGCGCCCGACGCGCGCCTACTTCTACAGCGTCACCGACTTCAACTCGCAGAACTGGATCATGCCGGTGCCGGCGGCCGCCATCGACACGCGTAGCGACCAGCCGTTCAGCTTCCGGGTGCAGGCCTTCGACGCCTACTTCACCAGCAGCACCGGCCCGATCCAGGATTGCTCGCCCGGCGACTGCCGCTCCGGCCACATGGTCCAGACCGGCCTGCTCAAATACCAGCCGGCCGCGCCGGCCGTTCAGGTGCCGCCGCTGGGCTTCGCCACGCTGCTCTTTGGGCGGCCCGCCGGCGGCGAGAGCGCCTCGCCTTCCCAGATCGGCCTGGTCTTCCTGTACCGGTCGGCGCCGGTGGGCGCCGAGTCGCAAAACGTGGTGCTGCCGTAAGCCAGCGCCCCTCCAATACAAAAGAGACGCGCCGCGGCGCGTCTCTTTTCATTTGGGCGGCTGGCTCAGGGCTGGAGCGGCGTCACCGTCGCCGGCAGATCGCCCGCCGGCCGCGGCCTGGGCCCCGGGCACAGGACGAAGGCGCCGCGCTGGGTGAGGCGGTAATCGTACTCGCGGCCGTCTGGCGCGCGCCAGACCACCCAGTAGCCTTCCTCGAGCGCTTGCGTGTAAAACATGCCGGGCTGGGGACAGCCGAGCGAGCCATCGGACCAGGTCATGGCCTCGGCCCGGATCAACTCCAGGCTGGCGGCCGGCCCGCCTGACTGCGCCTCCACGTCGGCGCGCAGACGCGCCATCAGGTCGGCCGGCACCTCGCCCAGGACCGGGGCAGCCGTCGGGGGCACGGTGGCCAGGGTCCGCGGCAGCGTGGGCAGGGGCGTGACGGCCGGCGTGCTCGTCGGCGGCAGCGGGCTGGGAGACACCGCCGGGGTCGGGCTCGGGGCCGCCGGCGGGCTGGTGGCCGAGGCCGGCGCGGCCGGCCCCTCCACCGGGGTCAGGTCAAGCGGCCGGCAGGCCGCCACCGCCAGCGGCGCGCTCAGCACCAGACAGATTAAACGGAAGCGAAGAGACATGGGCACCCGCCAGGGCGGGCCAGAGGCAGCCCGCTGATTCCTGGACGTCCGCGGGCCGGCCAGGGTTCCCGCTCAGGGGCGCCGGCGCGGGTAGGAGCCGAGCACGCGCAGCATCAGCGCGTATTCGCCCAGGTGCTCCAGGGCGCGGCGCAGGGCCGGGTCCGCCTGGGCGCCGGCCACGTCCACGTAGAAGAGGTACTCCCACGGCCGGCCCACCAACGGGCGCGATTCGATCTTGGTCAGGTCAATCTCGCGCAGGGCGAAGACGCTCAGGGCCTTGAACAGCGAGCCGGGGATGTTTTTGAGCGTGAAGACCAGCGAGGTCTTGAACTCGCCGGCCGCGTCCACGGCCGGGGCCGGCGGCGTCCCGGGCTGGGGCGCCAGCACCAGGAAGCGCGTGAAGTTGGCCGGGTCATCCTCGATGCCCTCGGCCAGGATCGGCAGGCCGTAGACCTCGGCGGCGCGGCGGGAGGCGATGGCCGCCGCCGTGCGGTCGCCCTGATCGCGCACCAGCCGCACGCTGCCGGCCGTGTCGTGCCCGGCCACGGCCGTCACCCCGGCCAGCGAGCGCAGGTAATGGTCGCACTGGGCCAGCGCCTGGGGATGGCTGAGCACGCGCCGCACGTCCGCCAGTGTGGCGCCGGGCAGGCCGATCAGGCAATGGCGGACGCGCAGGTAGTGCTCGCCGACGATGCTGAGCTGATGCTCAAGCAGCAGGTCGTAGTTGCGGTGGATGCTGCCGGCGAGCGAGTTCTCGATCGGCAGCAGGCCATACTCCACGGCGCCGCCGGCCACGGCCGCGAAGGCGGCCTCAAAGCTTTCGCACGGCACCGTGACCGTCTCCGGCCCGAAGTACTCCAGCGCGGCCGCCTCGGAGTACGCGCCCGGCTCGCCCTGAAAGGCGGCGCGCACGGCGGTCACGCCGCGTCCCGCAGGCGCGCCAGGATCTCGTCGGTCATCTGGCGCGTGGACAGCCCGCCGCCCAGATCGGCCGTGCGGCAGCCGGCGGTGATGGCCGCATCCACGGCGTCTTCGATGGCGCGGGCCTCGGCCTCCAGGTGCAGGGAGTAGCGCAGCAGCAGGGCCGCCGACAGGATGGTGCCGAGCGGGTTGGCGATGCCCTGGCCGGCGATGTCGGGCGCCGAGCCGTGGATGGGCTCGTACAGGCCGGGGCCGCCGTCGCCCAGCGAGGCCGAGGGCAGCATGCCCATCGAGCCGGCCAGCACCGCGGCCTCGTCGGTGAGGATGTCGCCGAACATGTTCTCGGTGACGAGCACGTCGAAGCCGGCCGGGTTGGCCACCAGGCGCATGGCGGCCGTGTCCACCAGCATGTGCTCGAGCAGGATGTTCTCGTGCTCGGCGGCCATGCGCATGGCGATGGCCCGCCACATCCGCGAGCTCTCCAGGATGTTGGCCTTGTCCACCGAGGTCAGCCGGCGGCGGCGGTCCTGGGCCAGCCGGAAGGCCAGCTCCAGGATGCGGCGCACTTCGTAATCCCAGTATTCCAGGGTGTCCACGGCCCGCTCCCGGCCGTCGATGACTTCCCGTTTCTTGGGCTGGCCGAAGTACAGGCCGCCGGTCAGCTCCCGCACCACCACCAGGTCCACGCCGGCCAGCTTCTCGGGCCGCAGCGGCGAGGCGCCGGCCAGGGCCGGGTGCGCGCGCACCGGGCGCAGGTTGGCGAAGACGCCCAGCCCCTTGCGCAGCGCCAGAATGCCCTGCTCCGGGCGGACCTTGGCGGCCGGGTCGTCCCACTTGGGGCCGCCCACGGCGCCCAGCAGCACCGCGTCGGAGGCCCGGCAATCGGCCAGGGCTTCGTCGGTCAGCGCGGTGCCGTGCTGGTCAATGGAGCCGCCGCCGATCAGGCGCTCGGTGAATTCAAACGTATGCCCGCGGCGCGCGGCCATCAGCTCCAGCACGCGGACCGTCTCGCGCACCACCTCGCCGCCGATGCCGTCGCCGGGCAACAATACGATTTTCGCTTTCAAGATAATCTCCCGTGAGTCAGGCCAGCACCAGGCCGTATTCTACGGCATCCGCGAGGGCGCGCCAGCTGGCCTCGATGATGTTGGCGCTGGCGCCCACGGTCGTCCAGCGCTTGGTGCCGTTCTGGGTGTCGATCAGCACGCGGGTGGTGGCGCCGGTGCCGTTGTTGCCGTCCAGGATACGCACCTTGTAATCGGCCAGCTGGAAGCGGCCCAGCACCGGATAGCGCGGCACCAGCGCTTTACGCAGCGCCGAGTCCAGGGCGTTCACGGGGCCATTGCCCTCGGCGGCCGTATGCAGCACCTCCGTGCTGCCGGGCACCTTCACTTTGACGGTGGCTTCGGCGAAGATGCCGCGCCCGCGGCGGTGCTCCACGTTGACCGAGAAATCGATCAGCTCAAAAGGCGCGACGTAGCCGGGCTCCTGGCGCTTCATCATCAACGCCACGGAGGCTTCGGCCGCCTCGAACGCGAAGCCCTGGGCTTCGAGGGCCTTGATTTCGTTCAGCACGCCGGCCACTTCGTCGCCGCGCTCAAACTCCAGGCCGAACTCCTCGGCCTTGCTGAGCAGGTTGCCGCGCCCGGACAGCTCGCTGACCACCACGCGCATCTGGTTGCCCACCACCTCCGGCTCGATGTGCTGGTAGGAGCGCGTAGTGCGGCGCATGGCGGCCACGTGGATGCCGCCCTTGTGGGCGAAGGCGCTCTTGCCCACGTAGGCTAGGTGCTCGTCCGGGGCCAGGTTGGCCACCTCGGCCACGAAGTGGGCCACGTCGTACAAGCGGGCCAGCCGGCCGGCGGGCAGGCAGCGCTCGTCCAGCTTCAGTTCGAGGTCCGCGATGATCGAGCACAGGTTGGCGTTGCCGCAGCGCTCGCCATAGCCGTTGATGGTGCCCTGCACCTGGACGGCGCCCTCGCGCACGGCCGCCAAGGTATTGGCCACCGCGCACTCGCCGTCGTTGTGGGTGTGGATGCCGAACGGCTGGCCGGCCAGGCCGGCCTTCACGGCCCGAACGATCTCGGTCACCTCCCAGGGCATGGCGCCGCCGTTCGTGTCGCACAGCACCACGGTCTCGGCGCCGCCGCGGGCCGCCGCGCGCAGGGTCTCCAGCGCGTAGGCGGGGTCCGCTTTGTAGCCGTCGAAGAAGTGCTCGGCGTCGTAGATCACGCGCCGGCCCTGCGCCTTGAGGTAAGCGAGGCTCTGCTCGATGATCCGCAGGTTGTCGTCCAGGGTGGTGCGCAGGACCTCGGTGACGTGCAGGGTCCAGGTCTTGCCCACCACGGTGCAGACCGGGGTATGGGCGTCCAGCAGGGCCGCGATGTTGGCGTCGTCCTCCGGCCCGCCCCCCACCCGGCAGGTGGACCCGAAGGCCGCGATCAGGGCCGTGCGCCACTCCAGGTCATGGGCGCGCTCGAAGAACTCGGCGTCCTTGGGGTTGGAGCCCGGCCAGCCGCCTTCAATAAAGGCCACGCCCAGCTCGTCCAGTTTACGCGCGATGCGGAGCTTATCCGCGCAGGACAGCGAGAGGCCTTCGCGCTGGGTGCCGTCTCGGAGGGTGGTGTCGTAGATCTGGATCATGGGCGGAAGGCGGGAAGCTGGAGGTGGTTCAGGCGCGCGCCGCTTCAAAGGCCGCGATCTGGGGCGCAAAGCTCAGCAGATAGCCCAGCTCGTCGGTGCCCTTGAGCAGGCAGGTTTTGGAGAAGCCGTCGATGGGGAAGCTGACCAGCCGGCCGCCGGGCAGGGTGACGGTCTGGGTCGCCAGGTCCACGTGCAACTCGGCCGCCGGCGCCTCCTCGGCCAGGTCCAGCAGCTCGCCGTGCGTGGCGGCGTCCACCACGATGGGCAGCAGGCCGTTCTTGAGGGCGTTGTTGCGGAAGATGTCGGCGAAGGAGGTGCTGATGACGGCCCGGAAGCCGTAGCCGGTCAGGGCCCAGGGGGCGTGCTCGCGCGACGAGCCGCAGCCGAAGTTGTCGCCGGCCAGCAGGATCTGGGCGCCCTGGGCGGCCGGCTGATTGAGCACAAAGTCGGCCTTGGGCGAACCATCGGCGTTATAGCGCCAATCCGAGAAGAGGGCCGCGCCCAGGCCGGCCTTATCGGTGACCTTCAGGAAGCGGGCCGGGATGATCTGGTCGGTGTCGATGTCGTTGATCGGCAGGGCGACCAGGCGGGAGGTGAGAGCGGTGAATTGAGCCATGGGCGTCAGGGATGAGTAGGATGAGCGGTTCAGGCCAGCATGGTCCGCACATCCGTAATGCGGCCCGTAATCGCGGCGGCGGCGGCGGTAAGCGGCGAGGCCAGGAAGGTGCGCCCGCCCTTGCCCTGCCGGCCCTCGAAGTTGCGGTTGCTGGTGCTGACCGCGTACTGGCCGGGCTGCAGCTGGTCCCCGTTCATGGCGATGCACATCGAGCAGCCGGCATACCGCCAATCCGCGCCGGCCTCCAAGAAGATCTTGTCCAGGCCTTCGGCCTCGGCCTGCTGCTTCACTTCCTGCGAGCCCGGCACCACCATCACCTTCACATTCGGCGCCACCCGGCGGCCCTTGAACAGGCCGGCCGCCTGGCGCAGGTCCGAGAGGCGGCTGTTGGTGCAGGAGCCGATGAAAACCACGTCGACGGGCTGGCCCAGCAGAGCCTGGCCCGGCTGCAGGCCCATGTACTTGAGGGCCTTATCCAGCGCCAGTTTCTGGTTGGCGTCGCTGAGCGTGTCCGGGTCCGGCACGCGGCCGGTGATGGGCAGGCCCATGCCGGGGTTGGTGCCATAGGTGATCATGGGCTCGAGGGCGGCGGCGTCCAGGGTCATGCTCTTGTCGTAGGCCGCGCCCTCGTCGCTGGGCAGGCCGCGCCAGCCGGCCACCGCCGCTTCCCAGGCCGCGCCCTGCGGCGCATACTCGCGGCCGGCCAGATACTCAAAGGTGGCGTCGTCCGGCGCGATCAGGCCGGCCCGGGCCCCGCCCTCGATGGACATGTTGCAGATCGTCATGCGCTGTTCCATCGTCAGCGCGCGGATGGCCGAGCCGGTGTACTCGAAGAC
>JAEURL010000136.1 GCA_016789165.1 Anaerolineales bacterium
CGTATTCGAAGCGCCCGACCCGGTACACCACGAAGAGGCCCAACAGCGCCAGGACGGCGCCCAGGATCAGCACCGGATCCAGGCGGTCCTTGCCGGCCAGGTAGCCGATGCCGATGGCCAACAGCAGCACCCCGCCGACCAGGCCCCAGCGAATCAGGGGCGATTGCAGGCGGTCAACGGCCTGCCATAGGCGGCGCTGCAGGAGCGAGGGATTCACTCGAGTTAATTCCCGATCACGGGCGTGAGGCTGGACCAGGCCGGGTCGGCCGTATCGGCGGCGGCGCTGGTGCCGAGCGTGCCAGCCCGGTTATTGCCAGAGACGTCGCCGGCGGTCTGGCCGGCGCCTTCGTCCAGGTGCCAGAGCGCCACCGTGCTGGCGCTGGCCGTCAGCCGGCTGGTGGGCGGCGTGAAGGCCGCCGTGTATACGGCGCTGTTGGAGATCCGCACCTCGTCCAGCCAGCCGCCGAAATACTCGCCGGCGTAGTCCCCGGCGCGTCCGAGCGTGAAGGTGCCGCTGCTGTCAGACGGCGCCGTGAAGTTGGTCCGGGTGACGCGCAGCACGCCGTCGACGAAGAAGCGGAACGTGCCGGCCGCATCCCGGGAGACCGCGACATGATACCAGGTGCCAACCGCGGCTGTCACCCCGGAGCACACCGTCTGGTTCCCGGCGCGCTGGTAGTAGGCAAACTGGTCGCCGGCGCCGCAATCAGCGCCGCCGCCGTCGATGAAGATCGCCAGCATCGCCTGGCTGTAGGTGCTGGTGGCGTCCGACAGCAGGGTCTCGAAGGTGCCGCTGTCGGCGCCGCGCCGCACCCAGGCCTCCAGGGTGAACTGCGTCAGCGCCGGCAGGTTGACCGTGCGGACAACGTCGTTGACGCCGTCAAACTGCAGACTGGCGCCCGCGGCCGGCGTGCCGGCCTGGGTCGGCGTCCATGACGGCGTCGCCGTGGGTGTGCTGGTGAAGGTAGCCGTCGGCGTCCGCGTCGCCGTATTAGTCGGCGTGCTCGTGAACGTCGCCGTCGGCGTCCGCGTCGCCGTATTGGTCGGCGTGCTCGTGAACGTCGCCGTGGCCGGCACTGGCGTGTTAGTGGGCGTGCTCGTGAACGTGGCCGTGGCCGGCACTGGCGTGTTGGTCGGCGTGCTCGTGAACGTGGCCGTGGCCGTCGGCGTCCGCGTAGCGGTGTTGGTGGCCGTCGGGGTCAAGGTAGGAGTCGACGTCCGCGTGGCCGTGTTGGTAGCCGTCGGGGTCAGGGTAGCCGTCGGCGTGCGGGTGGCGGTGTTGGTGGCCGTGGCCGGCACCGGGGTATTGGTGGGCGTGTTAGCGCCGCCGCCGGAGACCGGGCTGTCGACGGACCAGACCGGATCGGTCGTGTCGACGGCGGTGCTGGCGCCCAGAATGCCGTTCCGCCCGTTGCCGGAGGCATCGCCAATAGTCTGGCCGGACCCTTCGTCCAGGTGCCAGAGCGCCACCGAGTTGGCGGTCGCCGGGAGCAGCGTAGTCGGCGGGGTGAAAGCCCCGACGTAGACGGCGGCATTGGAGACGCGCACTTCATCGATCAGGCCGGCGAAGTATTCGCCGGCGTAATCGCCGGCGCGGCCCAGCGTAAAGGTGCCGGAGCTGTCCGGCGGCGCCACCGCGGCCTGCGAAGCGCGCAGGACGCCGTCGACGAAGAAGCGCAGCGTGCCGGCGCTGTCGCGCGCCACGGCCACGTGGTGCCAGGCGCCCAGGTTGGCGGTGACGCCCGAACACAGCGCCACGCCGTTGGACTGGTAATAGGCAAACTGGTCGGCCGCGCCGGAGCAATCCCGGCTGCCGCCGTCCACGTACAGCGAGAGCATGGCCTGGCCGTAGCCGCTGTCCGCGTCCGACAGGAAGGTCTGGTAGGAACCAGAATCGGCCGTGCGTTGGACCCAGGCTTCGAGGGTGAATGTGGTCAGCGCCGGCAGGTTCACGGTGCGCGCCAGGTCGTTGGCGCCGTCAAATTGCAGGCTGCGCGCCGCGCCCGGCGTCGCGGTAGGGCCGGTGGTGGCGGTGGCCGTCGGCGTCCAGGTGGCCGTGGCCGGCAGACCGGTGGCCGTGGCGGTGGGGGTGTTGGAGGCGGTGGGGGTGTTGGTGGCCGTTGGGGTCGGCCCGGTGGCGGTCGGCGTCGGCGTGGCCCCCGGCACACTCGTCACACTCACACTCCCCGTGAAGGCCGGCACGCCCACGAAGGCGCTCTGGATGGCGTCCCCGCTCCCCGTGAACACGTAGAAGCGCGTCGCCAGGTCCGCCGCCCCCGTCAGCGTCGTCTGCAGCTGCCCCGTCCCCGGATCATACACGCTGCCGCTGATGTTCGACGTCACCGTCGCCCGCACATACTGCGCCGCGTAGTCCAGCGTCACATACTCCGGCTGATACCCCGTCAGCCCCGCCACAATGTTCCCCAGCACCGTGTCCCACGTCGTCAACGGAAACGAAAAGTAATACTCGTGCGTGAACAATACCCCCACCCCCATCCCGTTCAACGCCCGCCGCACCTGCGCCAGCCCGTTCGCCGTCGTGCTCGCCACATCCGCCGTCGGAAACCACTCGTACCCGTTCTGATCCCGGATCTCCGTCAGCGCCACAAAGATCTGGTTGCTCGTCCCTGGCAGAAAATCCCCATAGTAGAACGGCGCCAGCACCGTCGGCGTCTCCGTCTCAAAGAACGGCCCCGCCTGCACCTGCCCCCCAATCGGGTTCGGATTGTACGGCGACCCCACGTACACCATCCCGTACGCCGCCAGCCCGCTCAACGCCGTCTCACAATAGTTGTACGTGTGCGGCACCACGTACCGCCCCATCACGATGTTGTTCGCCGCATGCCAGCTCGCCAACTGGCTGAACCGCTGGTTCATCGTCGCCGCCGACGGACAACCCCCCGTCTTGTTGTCGTAGAAATAACTGTCCGCCGTGTACGCGTGGATGCTCGCCGTCGCCTGCCCCGCCTGCGTCAGCCGGCTCAGGTCCGCAATGTCCGCCGCATCCTGGCTGTTCTGAAAGTACGCCAGCATCGGCCGAAAGCCCCGCGCCACCGCCACATCCACCCACGCGTACGGCCCCTCCGTGTCGTCCACCCGCATCGTCACAAACGGCGGCAGCCCCTGCAGCACGAACGGCTTCCGCGCCGCCCACACCAGCCCCCGCCACACCACGTCGTCCAACCCCCGCAGATACCCAAATGTGTTCGCCCGCAGCCACGCCACGCTCGTCCACTGCACCACCCGCCCCGCCCCCACCGCCCGCGCCACCACCAGCGGCCGGCCCCCCAGCGTCACCAGCGCCGCCGCATCCCCGGGCAGCGTCACCCCCTGCGCCGTCACCGCCTGCAGCAGCGTGTAGCTCGCCCCCGCCGGCTGCCAGCCCGTCACATACCCCCCCACCGCCGGGTTGCTCACCACCGCCACCGCCGTGCTCCCGCTCCCCGTCACGTACCCAAACCCAAACAGGTCCTGCACGTACTGGTAGCGCGGCGCGTTCCCGCTCGTCGCCAGCACCCCGTCAAAGTTCACCAGCCCGCTCCCCCCCTGCACCGCCCCCACCAGCTGCGCCTGCTCCCCCGCGCTCAGATACGCCCCGCTCACGTCCAGCTGCCCGTGCCCCACCACGATCAGCGCGTAGCTCCCCACCTCCGCCGGCACCGCCGTCGTCGCCAGGTCCACCACCGTGTACGCCACCCCAAAATGATCCAGGTACGGCCGCACTTACGCCCCCCACTCCCCGTACCCCGCGCTCGTACTGTTCACCAGCACCACCGCCTCCGCCCGCTGCACCCCCTGCGCCCGCGCCAGGGGGTGCGGCCACAGGCTGAGAGCCGCCAGGCCGGCCAGAGCAATAAACACCAAAAGCCGCGCGCCGATCATGCCTGACCGGCCCGGGCCATGCCACCACAACTGTCCCATCACAGCTCTACGTTACCGTCGCCTTGAATGCCAATTCCAGTTTGAGTGTAACTGACCTGAAATCCTCCCCCAATGAGACGAATTGGGGATGCGGGCCCCTCCCCCGGCCCGCCCCCCAGCCTGCTTCAGCCGCCGACCGCCTGCCGCTCGGGCAGCCAGGCGGTTTCCGGCTCCTTTTCACCATAAAACGACAGGATGGCGGCGACCACGTCGGCCTGGTCGGTCTCGGCCAGGTCGTTGTAGAAAGGCAGGCGCAGGAGCCGGTCGCTCATCTCCTCGGTCACCGGGCAGTCACCGGGCTGGCCGCCGAACTGCCGGCCCATATCGGACAGGTGCAGGGGCAGGTAGTGGAAGACGCTCAGGATGCCGCGCGCCTTCAGGTAGGCGATCAGGGCCTGCCGCTCCTCCAGGTTGGGCAGCAGCAGATAGTACATGTGGTAGGACTGCTCGCAATGGGCGGGCACGTGCGGCAGGCTCACACCGTGGCGCTCCAGCCGGCCGCGCAGGCTGAGGTCGTAATACTCCCAGACGCTCTGGCGCTTGGCCTGGATCATGGCCCGCTTCTCCAGCTGGGCGTACAGGAAGGCGGCCAGCACATCGGACGGCAGGTAGCTGGAGCCGACGTCCACCCACGTGTACTTATCCACCTGGCCGCGGAAGAAGCGGCTGCGGTTGGTGCCCTTCTCGCGGATGATCTCGGCGCGCTCGACGTAGCGCGGGTCGTTCACCAGCAGGGCCCCGCCCTCGCCGCAGGTGAAATTCTTGGTCTCGTGGAAGCTCTGGGTGGCCAGGGCCCCGAAGGTGCCCAGGTAGCGCCCGCGGTACTTGCCGAACAAACCGTGGGCGTTGTCCTCCACCACCGGCACGCCGGCCCGGCCGGCGATTGCCATGATGGCGTCCATCTCACAGCCCACGCCGGCGTAGTGCACGGGCACGATGGCGCGCGTGCGCGGCGTCAGCAGCGCCGCCAGCCGGGTCTCGTCCAGATTGAGCGTGTCCGGGCGCACGTCCGCAAAGACCGGGCGCGCGCCGCGCAGCACGAAGGCGTTGACGGTGGAGACGAAGGTGAAGGAGGGGACGACGACCTCGTCGCCGGGCTGGATATCCAGCAGCAGGGCCGCCATCTCCAGCGCATGCGTGCAGGACGTGGTCAGCAGGGCGCGCGCCACGCCCAACTCGGCCTCCAGCAGGTTCCGGCACTGCTTGGTGAACAGGCCGTCGCCCGAGATCTGGCCGGCGGCGATGGCCTGGGCGATGTAGGCTTGCTCGTTCCCGGCGAAGCAAGGCCGGTTGAACGGAATGCGGAACTCAGGCATGGACGTCCTCCACGGGTGAATACCATTTGTGATACCAAAGCTGCAGGGCCTGGCTGATCAGCCCGCAGCGCTGATACAGGCGCTGCGCGCCCAGGTTGCGGCCCTGCGTGACCACCCGGACCTCGGCCGCGCCGCGGGCCGCGCCCCAGGCCAGGGCGGTACGCACCAGGGCCTGGCCCAGCCCCCGGCCGCGGGCGGCCGCCCCCACGCCCACCAAGCCGATCTGGCCCCGGCCCTCTTTGAGCCGCGCGGTCAGAAAGCCGGCCGGCCGGCCAGGCTCGCCGCCGGCCACCCACACGGCGGCCTGGGCGGGGTCTTGGGCCGCGGCCTGCAGGTCGCCGGCCAGCCAGAGCGCGTACAGGGCCTCGGCCCGCTCGCGCGGAAAGCCGGCGTCAAAGAAGAAGCGCGTATCGGTGAAGCCGGCCCGCGCCATCTCGTCCAGCGCCGGTGCGTCGGCGGGCTCCGCGGGGCGCACCACGGCTGCCGGGGCCGGCGTCCAGGCCTGGCCGCCCAGGGGCAGCCCGAAGGTCAGGCGCACGTCCACCAGCCGGAAGCCACAGTCCTCGGCGGCGCGCAGGGTGCCCGGATCGTCCGGACGCGCCAGGAAATACAGGCAGCGCACCGCCTGCGCGCGGCTCCAGGCGTCCACCTGCTCAGCCGCCGCCGCGTCCAGCGTCTCCCCGGCCACCCGCGCCACGCGGAAGCCGAAGAACTGCGTGTCCCAGGCCAGGAGCTCGGCCGGCGCGCTCATGGCGTCTCCAGCTCCGCCTCGGACGTGCGGGCGCGCACCGTGTAGGCCGGCCGATCCATCATGCGGAAGTGCATGCGCGCCAGGTACTCGCCGATGATGCCCAGGGCGAACAGCTGCGCCCCGGAGAAGATGGCAATGACCGAGGCCAGGAACGGGAAGCCCGGCACACTGCCGCCCTCCAGGAAATAGCGCCCGATGACGTAGATCAGCACCAGCAGCCCGAAGATGGTGAATGCGAACCCCACCAGGCTGGCCGCCTGCAGCGGCAGGACGCTGAAGCCCGTCATCATGTTCAGGGCGTGGGTGATCAACTTGCGCAGGGTGTAGTTGGATTTGCCGACCGTGCGCGGATCATGCCGCACGGGGACCGCCGCAAAGCGCGCCGTGCCCCAGGTGAGCAGCACATCGATGGATGGAAACGGCCCCTGATAGCGCTCGAAGGCCGCCCGCAGCTGGGTGCGGAAGGCGCGGAAGGCGCTCACCTGGCGCGCGGTCTGCGCGCCCATGGCGCTCTGCAGGGCCAGCTTGGTCACCTGCGAGGCCAGGTCCCGCCACAGCCCGTGCTGCTCGTGCTGCGGGGTGCCGTAGACCACGTCGCAGCCCTCGGCCAGCTTGGCCAGCAGCCGGCCCATCTCCTCGGGCGGGTTCTGCAGATCGTCGTCCAGCGTGACGACGATGTCAAAGGCGGCGGCGCGGATGCCGCACAGCAGCGCGTTGTGCTGGCCGTAGTTGCGCATCAGGTTGAGGCCGCGCAGCCAGGGCCGCTCGGCGGCCAGGGCCTCGATCACGTCCCAGCTGCGGTCGCGGCTGCCGTCGTTGACCAGGATCACTTCAAAGCGCCGCGCCAGGGCC
>JAEURL010000173.1 GCA_016789165.1 Anaerolineales bacterium
GGTGGTCTGGCTGGGGAGCGCGCTCTAGCGGAAGCCGCCGGCCAAGCCTGGATTGACTGCCTGCTGGATCGGCCCGGCCTCAGGCGGCGTTCGCGTGGCCCTGCTGAGCCAGCCCCAGCAACCCGTCGATTTCCTGGGTGGCCGCTGGTAGTTCAACCTTGTCCACGGCCGCCCATTCACGACACAGACGTTCCCGCGCCCGGCGCAACGCCGCCGCATCCATCTGGGTGAGCGGCCTGGCCCAGCTGCGCGCGGTCAAATCCCTCACCAACTCACACAACGTCTGGAAGGAGCTCGTCTTCAGCAGGGCGGCCACATCCGACCGGCGTTGGCGGTGATCGGCCGTCAGGGAGGCCGGCCGGCCTTGCAGGATCGCGCGATAGCGCGCCAGGTCGCTATTGGCGGTCAGCAAGCGCAGTTCGGAGGGCAGATCGGAGTCCATGGGGACCCAGATGGTGTTGCGCTCGATGGAGATCTCGTAATAGCGGCGCGCCTCGGCCCCAAACCCCCGCGTCACCAGCGCCACCACGCGCCCAATCCCATGGGCTGAGTGCACTACCTGGTCATTGACATTGAGGCGCGTCATATACTTCTCCCAAATACCGCTGGTGGGTTGGGCCGGCCGCCTCAGTAAGAACGCCGGCTGCGCCGGCGCGGCTGAGCTGGCGCGGCCGTCTGATCACCCAGGGCGGTGTAGCGGCTTTGGTAACCGCCGGCAGCCGGGGGCTTGCCGGAGCGCCGCGGACCCCTAACCGGGGTAATCCCGCTCCCGCCAAAGGCCCCGAAGCGGCTTTGATACGCGGGCTCGGCGTCGCTCCGGGCCGGCTTGGCGCGCTCCTGGTCTTGGGCCACCTTGACGGTGAGCGACCGGCCGGCCAGCCGAGTGCGGTGAAATTGGCGGATGGCGGCTTGGGCCTCGGCCGGCGACCCCATCGTCACAAACGCAAACCCCTTGGCCTGGCCGCCGGCCCGATCGGTGACGAGATGAACGGCGACGACCGCGCCAGCCCGCGCAAATACCTGCCGCAGCTCGGCTTCGGTCGTCGCATATGCCAGATTGCCTACATACAGTTTAGTGGCCACCGGATGTGTCCTGAATTTAGTACCGGCGCGCGCCGCCGCGCCGGCCTGGCCGCCGTGCTGGGCCGCCGCCCTTGCCAAAAGCGCCGCCCCGGTTGCCAAAGGTGGGCCGGGCCCGGTCCTCGCGCGGCTTGGCCGTGGTGACCGTCAGCGCCCGCTCGCTCACCACAAAGGCGTTGAGCATGGCGATCGCCTTCTGGGCATCGGCCTGCGAGGCCATGGTGACAAACCCGAAACCGCGCGATCCGCCGGTATCGCGGTCCTTGACCACGTCGGTGGCGGTGACGGCGCCGGCCTGGGCGAACAACACGCGCAGATCGTCGGCGGTGGTGGTGAGGGCCAGATTCCCCACGTGCAACTTAACTTCCATGCCGGCTGTTCCTGTCTCGGGCCTACGCCGGACTAGGCCGCGCCCGCTTCACTTTGACCGTGCGGTTGGGGTGGGTGAGAGCCGGCGGCCGGCCTCTAGCAGGCGGTCCACCTCGGCCGTCGCCCCTTCGAACGGTATGCCGGCGGCCGCCGCCCATTCCTGGCACAGCCAGCGCCGGCTCTTCTGCAGCCCCGCCGCATCCTCGGCGTTCAGGGGCGCCGCCCGGCCATAGGCGCTCAGATCCCGCACGATCTCACACAGGTCTTGGAAGGTATCGCGTTTCAAGCGCGCGGCCAAGTCGCGCTGGCGTTGACGGGCGTCCGCGCTCACGGCCGCCGGCGCGGCGGCCAGCACCGCCTGATACCGCGGCAATTCCTCGCGGCGGGTCAGGCGGCGCCGGCCGCGCGCCTCGGCTTCGTTGACTTGCACCCAGACCGTGCTGTATTCGCCGGCGACCTCGTAGAACTCCTGCGTCTCCGCGTCGAAGAAAGACTTGGTCACCCGCGCGATGACCCGGCCTAGGCCAAAGGCGGGATAGGCGACGCGCTCGCCGACCTGGAAGGACATGGCGCTTCAACCAGCGGCCGGCGGCTGACCGGGCCTAGCGGCGGTTACGGCCGCCGCTGCCGCCGAAGGACGGGCGCGCCTCGCGCGGCTTGGCGACGTTCACCGTCAGGGAGCGGTCGCCCAAAGAGTAGGCGTTGAACAACCGGATGGCGTTCTCGGCCTCCACCTGGGTGCTCATGGTGACAAACGCAAACCCTTTGGAGCGGTTGGTGTCACGATCCTTGATCAACTCGCACAGCGTGACCGTGCCGGCTTGGGCAAACAACTGGCGCAGGTCTTCTTCCGTGGTGGAATAAGACAGATTGCCCACGTACAACTTCTCGTTCATTAGCGCTTCTCCTCGAGGGGCTTTCCGAACAAAAACGGCCGCCAACCCATAACAGGTTTGGCGGCCATCGGGGACGCAAAGCCGATTACTTGATACTGGAGATCATATCACACTTGGCCGGATTTGCCCGCAGGCGCCCCGCCCCGCCGGATTTGGTCAAATTTGCCCGCCGAATCAGGGTCGGCCGGCGCGGCCCGTCAGCGCGCCGGCCGGCGGCGCCTCCCTGGAAGCCGGTGCGGGCACCTGTTCGAGCGGACTGGCCGGACATCTCCCGGCCTCCACCGCGCCGCTGATCGGCCTAGCGCCCCTATTGGAGATGTTCATGGCCTGATACAGGCCTGGCTTGAACCACGCCCCTGGTCTCGGTCAGACCGCTGCCGGCTCAGTTTCAAAGTGGCGATGGAACGCCCGCGGCAGCCGGCGGTAGTCCGCGGCCGCCAGCTGGGCGGAGAAATCGTGGGAGTTGTAGGTGTTCCACCACAAGACGGTCTGGCCCTGGAACTGGCCGGCGGCGCCATCCGCCAGCAGGGCCGCGAAGGCGTTGGCCGTGAACATCTCATCCAGGGTCAGGCCGGCCAGGTCGCGGGCCTGGCGCAGGGCCTCAGCTCCGGCCGGGGTCAAGAGCGTCGTAGCGCCGCATTCATAGCCGGCCCGGATCGTGAAATCGCTTTCCGCGAACACCAACCCTGGGAAGCCGGGGTCAGCCGCTCGCAGCCGAGTAACGGTCTGCCGGGCTAGCACTGCGAGACGCGCCGGCGTGGCCACCGGCCGGCCCAGCACGCGCCCGCCGTTGCTGACGCCGATCACGCGACTTTTCAGGCCGGCGGCCCGCAGGCCCAGCTGCAGGCCGGCCAGCGTGCCGTTGGTGGCCAGGGCCAGGTAGATCAGGTCCGGCTCCGGCAGTTGCCCCTGGTCAATCTGGCGTTTCAGCTCGAAGCCGGCGCTGACATAGCCCACGGCGCCCTCGGGCGTGGAGGCCTCTAACAGTAGAGGAAGCTTGCCGTGAGTCAAAAAGTGGCGGGCCAGAAATGGGAACAACGCTGGGATTGGACGCACATCGGCGCCCAGGCCTTGATATAGCGCCAGATGTTGGCGCGCCTGCTGGGAGTTAATCTGGGGGAACAGGAAGGCGGTGCTGCGCAGGCCGGCGCGAGGCGCGTAGATGGCCTGCGCCAGGGCCTGGCACGAGGCTGGAAACCCCAGCGCGAAGACGTGGCCGGCCCGAGCGTGCTGGGCCTCGCCCAGCAGGAACTCTAGCGCCCGGACCTTGTTGCCGCCGTACGGCCGGCCGCTCAGGTCGTCGCGTTTGACGTACAGGCGCGGCGCGCGGATCACGGCGCCGAGGCGGTCGAGGCGCTCAATTGGCGTCGGGAAATCGCCCAACGGGACGTGGGGGAGTTTGTCAGGCAGACGCGGGTAACGCTCGAACAGGGCCAGCATGGATCTTCAACCGCGCGGCTAGAACGGTTTGGCGGCCATCAAGCCGATGATGATGACCAGCACGCCGAGCTCGACGGCTCGAAAGACCGTGACCACGCGGTCGTTGAGGGCGGCGGTCAGCTCGGCCGTGATCCTCCCTTGCGCTATCGCCGCTTCCAACGCCTGGGCGCGGCGTTGGCGCCGGGGGATCAGGCGCAGCGCCGGGATCGCGGCCGTCACGCCTAAAAACAGCACCAGTGACACGAACAGCCAATTGGTGTTGGCCCCCTGCAGGACGCCGAACATCGGCCAGCGCTGGATCCAGGCCGTGGCGACACCCAAGACGAGCACGGCCATGGAGACCGGGATGACGGCCCAGCGCTCGAAAAAGTCGCTGGCGTGCAGGAGCGCGTGGACGGCCCGGACATCGGCGGCGCGCGCCGCCCGCCAGAAGGTGAGGTCACGCCCGACGACGCCGCTGATCATCCAGAAAGCCGCCAGGATATGCAGCAATCTCATAAGCAAACCGAGGGTCATGTGAGGCTCCCAGTGTTCTCTAAAGCCAGGGCCACGGCGGCTTCCGGCGACAAGCCGCGGCCGCCTGGACCAACTGCGGGCCAGGGAATGTCCGCCGGCGGCGCCTCACCCGAGCCGGAAGCGCGCCATCGTGTAGACGTCAACGTACTGCCCGGCGCGGTACGCATATTGCGCCAGCGTTCCTTCCACGCTGAACCCACACTTTTGATACAACCGTACCGCCGGCGCGTTGTCGGCGTATACCTCCAGCTCCAGCCGGCGCAGCTCGAGCCACCGGTCGGCCAGTTCAAGCGCCGCCCGCAGCAGGGCCGTGCCAACGCCCTGGCCTTGAAAGTCATCCCGGACCGCCATGCCGATCTGGCCGGCGTGCCGCCGGCGGGGGCGTGCTGTCGTATACAAGTCCAACTGCCCCACCACCTCCTCGGCGCTGCACGCCACCCAGCCGAGCATGCCTTCGGGCGGCTCGGCCAGCCGTTTCCGCCAATGCTCC
>JAEURL010000203.1 GCA_016789165.1 Anaerolineales bacterium
CTCAGGCCGCCGCCCGCCCGCCGACGTAGCCGAGCGACGGGAACGGCGCCGTGCCGCTGGTGACGTCGCCGAAGCCGGCGGCGCTGACCAGGCGCGCTAAGTCGGGCGCCGCGGCGGCCGGCGCCGGATGCAGCCAGTTCGCCCCGCCCGCCGGCCCGCCCGGCGCCGGGGCCAGAAAGTCCACCACCACCAGCCGCCCGCCGGGTTTGAGCACGCGCCGGCACTCGGCCAGCCCGCGGCGCTGCAGGTCGGCCGGCAGGTGGTGCATCATCAGGCTGCTCAGGACCACGTCGCACGTGCCGGCCGGCAGCCCGGTGGCCTCAATCAGCCCAACCCGAAAATCCACCGCCGCCCGCCGGCGGGCGGCCTTCTGGCGCGCCACCGCAATCATCTCCGGCGCGGCGTCCAGGCCGATAACCAGGCCGGCCGCCCGACCGGCGGCCTCCAGCGTCAGGTCGCCGGTGCCGCAGCCCACATCCAGCACCGTCTCCCCCGGCTGAATAGCGGCCAGGTCCACGGTCCAGCGGCGCAATGCCCGGTCCTGGCCCAAGCTGATCACGCGCACGACGGCATCGTACAGCCAGGCCCAGCGGATGAGGCGGCCGGCCGTCGCGGGGGCCGGCTGGCCGGCGGCGTGGGAATGGGAATGCGACCGGGGTGAGTGAGCCATTGGGGTTTCGCCTCCACGTATAATCGCCTACGAACACGCCCAGCATAGGTCCGGCCCGGCGCGGCGTCCATCCGCAAACCGGCGCGTCTGTCCGGTACTGAACAGATCCGGAGAAGTGTCCGGAAACGGAGGCGGCATGGCCGCAGACCGCACGCTCGATCGGCGCGCCCAGCGCACCCGGCGTCTGCTGGGCGACGCGCTCACGGCCCTGATGCAGATCAAGCCGTACGAGAAGATCACGGTCCAGGACATCAGCGAGCGGGCCAATGTGGGCCGCTCCACGTTTTACGCCCACTACGAGGGGAAGGACAGCCTGCTGAGCGCCAACTTCGAGTGGCTGGTGGATCAACTGAGCCAGGGGTGGGAGGCGCAGGCGCCGCCGGCCGCGCTTTTTCCGGTGGCCGAGTTCCTGGCGCACGTCCGCCAGCACCGGGTTTTGTACGAGGCCCTGACGCGCGGGCGAGGCCTGGAGTTCTTCGCCACCCGCGGCCAGGCCGTGATCGCCCGGCGCATGGAACAGCGCCTGGAGCGCCTGTGCGCGGAGGCCCCGCCGCCGGCGCTGCCCCTGCCCGTGCTGGCCAATTTCGCGGCCGGCGCCCTGCTGGCCCTGCTCCGCTGGTGGCTGGACAGCAAACGCCCTTACCAGCCGGAACAACTGGAGGCCATGTTCCACGCGGTGTTGGAGACCGGGATCGGGGTCCGGCTGAGCGGCCAGCCGCCGCCGGCCTCCAGCCCGCCGCCCGCCGGAAGACGGCCGCGCCGAGGCGGGCCGCCGGCGTAGCCAGCCGCAAAAGAACAGCCGGACCGGTGGCGAGCACCGTGTCCGGCTGTGTGCAGTTCGGGCTGGGGAGTGGGGCCTGGCCGCCGGCTATTCTTCCAGCGTCGTGATGTCGCCCTCCGGCAAGCCCTGCGCGCGGGCCTTGAGCACCCGGCGCATAATCTTGCCCGAGCGCGTCTTCGGGAGTTTATCCACGAACCGGATGTCGTCCGGCTTGGCGATTGGCCCCAAGTGCTGGCCGACGTGCTGGCGCAGTTCCTCAGCCAGCTCCGGCGTCGCGGCATAGCCGGCCCGCAGCAGCACGAAGGTGTGGATGGCGTTGCCCTTCACTTCGTGCGGCAGGCCGATGGCGGCCGCTTCGGCCACGGCCGGGTGCGAGACCAGCGCGCTCTCGATCTCGGCCGTGCCCAGCCGGTGGCCCGAGACCTTGATCACGTCGTCGGTCCGCCCGATGATCCAGAAGTAGCCGTCCTTATCCCGCCGCGCGCTGTCGCCGGCCATGTAGCGGCCGGGGTACTTGCTCCAGTACTGGCGCACGTAGCGCTCGTCGTCCCCATAGATGGTGCGCAGCATGGCCGGCCACGGGCGCTTGAGCACCAGGAAGCCTTCCTCGCCGTCCGGCACCGGGTGGCCGGCATCGTCCACAATCTCGGCCTCCTGGCCGAAGAACGGGCGCGTGCCGGAGCCGGGCTTGAGCGGCACCACCGGGGTGGGCGTGATCATGAACATGCCGGTCTCGGTCTGCCACCAGGTGTCCATGATCGGGCAGCGCCCCTTGCCGATCACGCGGTGATACCACTTCCAGGCTTCCGGGTTGATCGGCTCGCCCACCGAGCCGAGCAGGCGCAGCGACGATAGGTCGTGCTTGCCCGGCCAGGCCTCCCCGAAGCGCATCAGCCCGCGAATGGCCGTCGGCGCGGTGTAGAAGACCGTGATGCCGTAGCGCTCCACGCACTGCCACCAGCGGTTGGGGTACGGGAAGGCCGGCCCGCCTTCGAACATGAAGGAGGTGGCGCCGTTGAGCATCGGGCCGTAGACCAGGTAGGAGTGGCCGGTCACCCAGCCGGGGTCGGCCGTGCACCACCAGCGGTCGTCGTCCTTCAGGTCGAAGACGTACTTGAGGGTGGCGTAGGTGCCCACCATGTAGCCGCCGTGGGTGTGCAGGATGGCCTTGGGCTTGCCGGTCGAGCCGGAGGTGTACAGGATGTAGAGCGGGTCCTCGGCGTCCATCACTTCGGTGGGGCACTTGCCGTTCGCCACCGGCAGGGCCGCCAGGGCGTGATACCAGTGGTCGCGCAGCGGGTCCATCGGCACCTCGTGCCCGGTGCGCTTGACCACGATCACGTTCTCCACCGTCGGGCAGCGCTTGACGGCCTCGTCCACGATCTTCTTCAGCTCGAAGATCTTGCCGTTGACCCACGAGCCGTCGGCGCAGATCACCAGCTTGCTCTGGCTGTCGTCGATGCGGCCCTGCAGGGCGTCGGTGGAGAAGCCGGCGAAGACCACCGAGTGGACGGCCCCGATCTTGGCGCAGGCCAGCATGGCGAAGACGATCTCGGGGATGCGCGGCAGGTAGATGGTGACGCGATCGCCCTTCTGGACGCCCATCGACTTGAGGATGTTGGCCATCCGGTTGACTTCGCGGTTCATGGCGAAGTACGAGTAGGTGCGGTGGTCCTTGCCGTCCTCGCTCTCCCAGATCAGGGCCAGCTTGTTCTTGCGCCAGGTCTTCAGGTGGCGGTCGATGGCGTTGTGGACGATGTTGGTCTTGCCGCCCACGAACCACTTAAAGAACGGCGCGTTGCTCTCGTCCAGCACCGTCTCCCACTTCTGGAACCACTCCAGCTCCTCGGCCCGCTGCGCCCAGAAGCCGGCCAGGTCGGCCTGCGCCGCGCGGGCGAGCGCCTCCCAGTCCGGCACGGCGGCCTGGGCGACGACGGCGGGATCGGGGTAATAGACTTCGCCTTCCAGGGGGGTCGAGGCAGCGGCAGTGGACATGGGCTCTCCTGATGAAGGTGGGGTGGAAAGGGATCCGAGCAGGTCTTTGATTTGGGACACGGCGCCTAATCTCCCGGGCAGGTCTCGGCCGCCGGCTCATAGGCCGCGGCGGCGCGAGTATAACACTGACAATACGCGGTATTCTGCTCCACCCCTTCGGTGTTGCGCCACAACAGGTAGAGGACGCGCGTCCGCACGCACACCTGGCCGCCGGCCGCGGCCGGGGTCAGGCGGGCGGCCAGGTAGCCCAGGCCGGCGGCGGCCGGCTCGTCCACGTAGAAAATCCGGTCCTGCACCAGGCCGCCCGGCCCGCGCGTCCAGCTCAGCTCGCGCTGGAGGGCCAGCCAGAAGGCCAGGGCCGGCACGGCCATCACCAGCAGCCACAGGCCGCAGCCCAGCGCGCAGCTGCGCGGGGTCATCGGGCGGGAAGCGGAGCTCGGCCGGCCCACCGGTCCGCCTTAGGTGAACAGGGCCCGCACGCGCCGCTCAGCCGGGGCGCCCTTCTCACCCAGGACCTTGTACATGCCGACCGGCACGGTCTTGCCCTTCACCAGCCGCGCCTCGCCGAACTCGATGTCGAACTGGTCCTTGACCTGCGCGTACGTGAACTCGGTGATCAGCAGCGGCCACTGCAGGTCCTTGGTGAGGTCCTGGACGCGCGAGGCCAGGTTGACGCCGTCGCCCATGACGGTGTAATTCACGCGCCGGCCCGAGCCCACCAGGCCGACGAAGACCTCCGCCGAGTTCAGGCCGATGCCCATCTCCAGGTGCGAGGGTTTGCCCTCGGCCGCCCATTTGGCGCGCAGCCGGTCCAGCTCCAGGCGCATGTCGATCGAGCAGCGCACCGCCCGCTCGGCGTGGTCCGGGTACCAGAGCGGCGCGCCGAAGAAGGCCATCACCAGATCGCCCTCGTATTTGTCCACCGTGCCGCCGTGGCGGTGGATGACCTCGGTCATCACGCCCAGGTATTCGTTGAGCGTGGCCACCAGCTCCTCGGGCGTCATTTTTTCGGACATGGTGGTGAAGCCGCGGATGTCCGAGAACAAGATGGTCAGCTCGGCGCGCTTGCCGCGCATGGCGTCGATGCCCTTGTCGATCAGCTGGCCGACCATCTCAGGCGAGATAAACAGCTCGAAGATGCCGCGCACGCGGCGCTTCTCCAGCTCCTCGCTTACGGCGCGCTCCACGGCCGGCGCCGCGAAGGCGACAAAGAGCGTGACCAGCGGCGCCACCAGCGGGATCTCGGTCCGCCCCACCAGGAAGGCGGCCAGCCAGAGGGCCACCCCGGCGGCCAGCAGGCCGCCCAGCGCCAGGATGGCGCGCGTGGGCTCGCGGATCAGCAGCAGCAGCAGGCCCAGCCCGCCCGAGATCAGGATGCTCAGCAGCATGGGCGTGCGCTCGCCCAGTGCGCACAGCCGCAGGAAGCCGGCCACGCCCTCGGCCGGCGCCGCGCACACCCCGGACCACAGTGTCAGGGTCTCGCCGCTCAGCACGGTGTCCAGGGCGTTGGCCATCACCTCCACGCCGGAGGTCGTCTGCTGGAAGCCGAAGGGGGTCGGGTAGATGTCCTGCAGCGAGGCCGAGGTCGCGCCGATCAGCACGATCTTGCCGCGGAAGGCGTCCGGGTCCTCGCGGATCTGGTCACCGTTGACGACCTTGAGGGCGGAGATGACCGGGACGGTGCCGGCCGGGCCGCGGAAATTGACGCGCAGGAATTTGCGGTCCAGGCGGACGGTCTGTTCCCCGAACTGGAAGCGGTCCAGCGCTGGCCGGCCGGCCAGCGGCTGGCCTGTGTACAGGGAGGCCAGCACCACCGGCCAGGTGTAGTAGACCTCGCCCTGCGCCGGATCGCGGGCGGTGTTCTCCCAGGCCAGCACGCTGTGCACGGCCCCGTCGGCGTCGTGCTGAATGTTGGTGATGCCAAAGCCGGCGGCGGCCGCGCTCAGCGCCCGCACCGGCTTGCGGACCTCGATGAACTCGTCGCCGGAGAAGTCTTTGAAGACCTCGCCGTTGAGGACCACGTTGCCGGCGGAACGGACCGCGGCCGCGAACGCGCCGTCGCCGAACAGGATGGTCAGGGTCTGGCCGGGCGTCAGCGGGTCCTGCGCCGGCTGGCCGGCCTCGTCCAGCACCGCCAGCGCGTTCACCTGAAAGCGGCCGGCCACCCCGGCCACGTCGTCGCCGGCCACGGCCGTATAGGTCACGGGGCCGAAGACCGGGATCTGCAGCAGCAGGCCGGGCGTGATCTGGCAGGGGGCGTCCAGGCTCGGGTTGGCGTTGAGGAGGTCAGCCAGGCTGACGTGGTAGCGGGCGGCCAGGCCCTCCAGGGTGTCGCGCAGGACCACGTGCGTCTGGGCCGGCTGGGTGGGGATGGTCAGCGTCTGGCCGCCGCAGATGGTGCCGGCATTGTCGAGCTGGTTGGCCGCGCGCAGGTCGGCGGCGCTGACGCCATAGCGCTGGGCGATATCCAGGAAGCTCTCGCCCTGCACGGTGTAGACCGCGGGCTTGAACAGCTCCGGCTCACGGAAGAAGACGTCCAGGGCGATCAGACGCGCGCCGCCGGCCGCCAGTTGGTCAACCAGCTGGGCAAAGTAGGTGCGCGGCCACGGCCACTGCAGGCCGCTGTTGGCGAAGGTGTAATCGTCGATGGCGACGATGACCACGGGGCTGCGCGGCGGCTGGGCGCCGCGCACCTGGAAAGCCAGGTTGACGGCCTGCAATTCCAGGCCGTCCAGCAGGCCGGTCAGCCCGGCCGCCAGCATGGCGATGACCACCACCGTGATCAATGCGACGCTCTGGCGGCGGAGGCTTCCGGGACGCATAGGCGGCGGATCAGCTCAAGGGGCGGGGGTGCAGGCCGGGTCGTCGTACACCCAGCTGCCGGTGACCACCTGGCCGTCGGCCGAGGTGACGGTGACTTCGCCGGCGGCCTTGGTGCAGCGGGGGAAATCCAGCTCAAACTGCTGGCCGGGCGAATAGCTGAGCGGCTCGGCGCCGCCGGAGGTGCTGACAATGATCTTCAGGCGGTAGGTGGAGGCGGCGGCGTCATCGCAGTTGCCAATGCACAGGGCGGCCACCGGATTGAGCATCAACGGCGACGCCAGAGTGGGCGATTCGGCCGGCACCGGCGTCACGGCCGGCGTCTCCGTGGGCACCGGCAGGCCCGGATAGGGCGACTGGAACTGCGGCACACACACCGGCCCGTCCGAGATATTCACCCAGCGCACGGCCGGGATGCGCAGGACCACGCCGGCCGTCACGAGGCCCGGCGCCGGCAGGCCGTTGACCTGGATGATCGCGTCCGGCAGAACGCCGTAGGCGCGGGCCAGACAGTAGACGGTTTCGCCGGCCAGGACGCGGTGCTGGCCCAGGAGCGGCACGGTCGGCTGCGGCACGGCGGTGGCGGCCGGCCGCGGCGTGGGCGTGGCGCTGGGCGGGAGGGCGGTGGCGGTGGCCTCGGCCGCCGGTGTGGTGGCCTCCGCGGCCGGCGCGGTATCGCTCGGCGCGGGCGGGGGCGTCGCCGTGTCCGGCGGAGGCGTCGCGGTCTCGGTCACCGCGGCGATGGGCACCGTGGCGCTGCCCTGGGCCACGGCCTCCGTGGCGAAGGCCACCAGCTCGGTGGCCTCGGGCACGGCCAGGCCCCAGACACCGTAATCGGCGAACGACATCGGCTCCGGCAAGGCCGGCTTCTGGCCGGTCTGTTGATACTTGTAGCGCTGGGGGATCAGGGTGCTTTCAAATCCGCAGGTGCCCTGCAGGCAGGTGACGGACACGGTCTGCGTGTCCGGGTCATAGGCCACGCTCATGTACGAGGCGCGGGCGGTCGCCAGGCCGACGGGCGTTTCCACATCCAGGGCGCTGCTGGGGGTGAGCAGCACATAGACCTGGCCGTGGTCCAGGGCCAGGGACGTCAACAGGCTGTCCTTGAACGGGTTGAACAGGTTGAGGGTGACGGCCGTCTCGGGGGTCAGGCGGATCTTGCTGCCCTCGGTGAGGTGAATGTAGGCGCGGCTGTCCGCGGCGGTGCGGAGCTGATTGCCCACGTTCAGGATCAGGCCGGCCGAGGTGGGCGCCCACTCGGCGGCGGCGTCCACCCGCATCTCGGCCTGGCCGTCCAGTTCGCGCAGCACGGCGCTGCGTTCCGGCGTGCTGGTGGCCGGCGGCCCGTCCGGCGCCTCCGTCCGCGCCGGCATGTTCACGACGGTCCGGGCGCACCCGGTGAGCACAAACAACGCCAGCAGCCAGCCAGCGCTCAGGACAAGGGACAGGCGGTTCATCGGTTTTGGGGCTGAGTAATTGGCCGGCGCAGAGTCTAACACGAAACACGCCGCCGGCAATAGCCGCGCCCCGCCGCCGGCCGGCTCAGGGGACCATGGCCACCCCCACCGTGCAGCCGGCGCCGCTGATGTCCGTGATCGAAGCCCCGCTGCGGGAGTTGGTCAGCCCCAAGGTGTTGGTGGCGACCACGCTCCAGGTGATGGAGCCGGCGGCCGGCACACTGAAGCCGGAGATGTAGCCGTAGTACGGGGTCCCATCCTGGAAGATCGGCTCGTCGTTGGGCCCCTGGACCACGCTCGGCTTGGCGTCCAGCACGGTCCATCGGATCGCGGCCTGCGCTACGCCCACCGTGTCCGAGATTTCGGCCTGGAAGGAGAAGCCGCACAGCGGCGCGATGGGCGTGCCGTTAATGTAAGTTGTGGCCGAGATCACAGACGGCGAGACCGAGAGGGCCAGGATGATGGGCGTCGGCAGCGGCGTATTGGTGATGGTGGGCGTCGCCGTGGGGGTGGCGGTGCGCGTGGTGGTGGGCGTGCGGGACGGCGTGAACGTGGCGCTGGCCAGCGGCAGCGGCGTGACCGAGGGCGGGACCGTGAGCGTGGGCGTGGCCGACGGGGCGGTGCTGACCGGCCGGCACTGGTTCAGGGCCGGATCGAAGAACTGGCCGGCCGGGCAGGCCACGGTGGCGGTGACGGTCGGCGTGCTGGTGGCGGTGGGCAGGCCCGGATAAGGTGATTGAAACTGCGGCCCGCAGACCGGGCCGGGGACGATGCCCG
>JAEURL010000263.1 GCA_016789165.1 Anaerolineales bacterium
CTTCGCAAGCCGTTCTGGATGGGCTGGCCGGCTGGCTACTGGGTCGCGGTGTTCCTGTTTATCGGCTGCATGGGCAAGAGCGCGCAGATTCCTCTGTATGTGTGGTTGCCCGACGCCATGGCGGGTCCCACGCCAGTCTCGGCCCTGATCCACGCCGCCACCATGGTGACGGCCGGCATCTACATGATCACGCGCGCGCACGGCCTGTTCGCGCTGGCGCCCGCCAGCATGGAGGTGGTGGCCTGGATCGGCGCCGCCACGGCCCTGTTCGCGGCCACCATCGCCGTGGCCCAGATGGACATCAAGCGCGTGCTGGCCTACTCCACCATCTCCCAGCTCGGCTTCATGATCGCGGCCGTGGGCCTGGGCGGCTACGTGGCCGGCATGTTCCACCTGGTGACGCACGCCTTCTTCAAAGCCCTGCTCTTCCTCAGCGCCGGCTCGGTGATCCAGGCCGTGGAGCGCGGCGCGCACCACGCCCACGACCACAGCGACCCGCAGGATATGCGCTCGATGGGCGGCCTGTGGGGCAAGCTGCCGGTGACCCAGTGGGTGTATCTGATCGGCGCGTTGGCGCTGGCCGGCCTGCCGCCGCTCTCCGGCTTCTTCTCCAAAGACGAGATCCTGCTGGACGCCTTCACCCACAACCCGGCCATCTATGGGGTGCTGACGGTGGCCGCCTTCCTGACCGCCTTCTACATGGGCCGGCAGATCCTGATGGTCTTCTTTGGCCGGCCGCGCACCGCCGCCGCCGCACACGCCAGCGAGAGCCCGGCCGTGGTGACGGTGCCCCTGCTCATCCTGGCCGCGCTGGCGGCCCTGGGCGGCCTGCTCAACCTGCCGGCCTTCGGCGAGACCGGCTACGCCGGCGCCCTGGCCTTCCATGAGTTCCTGGGCCACACCCTGGAGGTGGAGGCCCTGCCCTTCAACGCTTTCGTGGCCGGCCTGTCCACGGTGCTGGCCCTGGCCGCGCTCGGCCTGGCCTACGTGCTGTACGCCCGCGCCTACGCCGCCGCCGACGAGCGCGACCCGCTCCAGGGCCTGCTTGGCCCGGTCTTCAGCTGGCTGCGCGGCAAGTGGTACGTGGACGAACTGTACGGCTTCCTGGTGGTCCGGCCGTTCAACACTTTGGCCTACGTGGCCGCCCGCGCCCTGGACCTGGGCGGGGTGGATATGACCTTCACCAACCTGGGCGAGCTGGTCCGCGCCGCGGCCGGCGGCCTCTCGCGTTTCCAACTCGGCTTCGCCCGCCGCTATGCCCTGGTGATGTTCGTGGGCGCGGTGGCGGTGCTGGCCTATTTCCTGATCGCGCGCTGACATGCAAGTCATCTTCTCGACCCTCACGCTCGTCACCGTCTTCCCGCTCGTCGGCGTCGTGATCCTGTTGTTCCTGCGGCCGGACCAGCAGCCGGCCCTGCGCTGGACGGCGCTGGCCACCTCGCTGATCACCTTTGGCCTGTCCCTGATCATGCTGGGGCAGTTCGCGGCCGGCGACCCGGGCTTCCAGCTGGTGGTCCGCGCGCCCTGGTTCACGGTCGGGAACTTCGCCGCGGACTTCCACCTGGGCGTGGACGGGATCAGCGTGCTGCTGGTGCTGCTGACCACCTTCCTGGTGCCGATCGCCATCGCCTCCACCTGGGAAGCCGTGCAGGAGCGCGTCAAGGAGTTCCTGATCTGCTTCCTGCTGCTCGAGACCGGCATGGTGGGCGTCTTCCTGGCGCTGGACCTGCTCCTGTTCTACGTCTTCTGGGAGTTCACGCTCCTGCCCATGCTCTTCCTGATCGGCATCTGGGGCGGGGAGCGCCGGACCTACGCGGCGGTCAAGTTCTTCCTGTACACCTTCGCCGGCTCGATCTTCATGCTGGTGGCCATCGTCTGGATCGGCCTGACCTACGGCACGTTCGCGGTGCCGGATTTGCTCAAGGCCGGCCTGCCGGCCGCGGTCCAGACCTGGCTGTTCCTGGCCTTCGCCATCGCCTTCGCCATCAAGGTGCCGGTCTGGCCCCTGCACTCCTGGCTGCCGGACGCGCACGTGGAGGCGCCCACGGCCGGCTCGGTGATCCTGGCCGGCGTCCTGCTCAAGCTGGGCACCTACGGCTTCCTGCGCTTCAACCTGGGCCTGTTCCCGCAGGCGGCCGTGCAGTTCGCGCCGCTCTTCGGGGTCCTGGCCGTGATCGGCATCTTGTACGGCGCGCTGGTCTCCTATGCCCAGGCCGACGCCAAGAAACTGGTGGCTTACTCGTCCGTCAGCCACCTGGGCTTCGTGATGCTGGGGCTGTTCGCGCTCAACCCGCTGGGCCTGCAGGGCGCTTTGCTGCAGATGATCAACCACGGTCTGAGCACGGGCGCGCTCTTCCTGCTGGTCGGCTTCATCTACGAGCGCCGGCACACGCGCCTGCTGGCCGAGTTCGGCGGGCTGTGGAAGGTGATGCCCCTCTACGCGGCGCTGGCGCTGGTGGTCTTCCTGTCGTCGGCCGGCCTGCCTGGCCTGAACGGCTTCGTGGGCGAGTTCACCATCCTGCTCGGCGCCTGGCGCGGCTACGCCCACTGGGGCTTCGCGGCCGCCTCCGCCCTGGGCGTGATCCTGGCCGCCGTCTACCTGCTCTGGCTGTTCCAGAAGCTGTTCCAGGGCGAAGTGACCAACGCCAAGAATGCCAAGCTGCCAGACCTGAGCCGGCGCGAGATCGCGCTGCTGGTGCCGATCCTGGTCCTGATCGTCTGGATCGGCGTGTACCCGCAGCCGTTCTTTAATCTGATGGCGCCGGCCGTGGACGCGCTGGCCGCCAACTTGAACGCGGCGGCGCTGGCGCTGCGGTGACTCGTCGGGGCGGGTCTCAGGCCCGCCCTTGCTAAGGCGCATATGACTCAAACTGACCTCATCGTGGTGCTGCCCGTCTTGGTACTGGCCGGCTGGGCGCTGGTGCTCATGCTGGTGGACCTGTTCGTCCCGCCGGGCCGCAAGGCGATCACGGGCTGGCTGACGCTGGTTGGGCCGGCCGGCGCCGCGCTGGCCCTTACGGCCTGGCCGGCCGGCGGATCGCTCAGCGCCTTCCACGGCATGCTGACGGCCGACGGCTTCGCGGCCTTCCTGCACCTGATCTTCCTCTTCAGCGTGGTGGTGGCCGTGCTGCTGGCCCTCACCTACCTGCCGCGCGCCGGCCTGGAGCGCGGCGAGTTCTACGTGCTGCTGCTGCTCACCGCCAGCGGCATGCTGCTGATGGCCCAGGCCGCGGACCTGATCGTGGTCTTCCTGGCGCTGGAACTGCTCTCGATCCCGCTCTACGTGCTGGCCGGCCTGGCGCGCCCGCGCCTGTCCTCCGAAGAGTCGGCCATGAAGTACTTTCTGCTCGGCGCGTTCGCCTCGGGCTTCTTCGTCTATGGGGTGGCCCTGACCTACGGCGCCTCCGGCTCGACGAACCTGAACGCCATCCTGGCGGCGGCGCAGAGCGGCCTGATGGCCAACGGGCAGCCGGCGGTGCCGGCCCTGCTGTTGGCCGGCGCGGCCCTGATCCTGGTGGGGCTGGGCTTCAAAGTGGCGGCCGTGCCCTTCCACATGTGGACGCCGGACGTGTACGAGGGCGCACCCTCGGTGGTGACGGCCTTCATGGCGGTGGGTGCCAAGACCGGCGGCTTCGCGGCCCTGCTGCGCGTCTTCGTCACCGCCTTCCCGGGCCTGGCCCCGCAGTGGGCGGGCCTGACCGCGGTGCTGTCCGCGCTGACCATGCTGGTGGGCAACCTGGCCGCCCTGCGCCAGGGCAACATCAAACGGCTGCTGGCCTATTCCAGCATCGCCCACGCCGGCTACCTCCTGATGGCGCTGCCGGCGGCCGGCGCGCCGCTCACGGCGCAGAGCGATTTCGCCGTCGGCTCGGCGCTGTTTTACCTGATGGCCTATGCCCTGACGACCCTGGGCGCCTGGGCGGTGGTGATGGCCGTGGAACGCCAGGCGGGCCAGGGGCTGACCCTGGACGATTACGCCGGCCTGTTCGCGCGCCGGCCCGGCCTGGCGCTGGCCATGGCCCTGTTCATGTTCTCGCTCACCGGCCTGCCGCCCACGGCCGGCTTCATCGCCAAGTTCTCGCTCTTCCGGGCGACGGTGGACGCCGGCTACCTGTGGCTGGCCATCGTGGGCGTGCTGACCTCCTTGGTCTCGGCCTATTACTACTTGCGCGTGGTGGTGCTGATGTTCATGCGCCCCGGCGAAGCCCAGGCGCTCTCGCGGCCCAGCCTCAACCTGGCGGTGGGCGTGACCGCCGCCGTCACGCTGCTGATCGGCCTGATCCCCGGCCCGTTTCTGGAGCTGGCGCAGCGTTCGCTGCTGAGCCTGGCGCGGTAGCCGCGCTGCTGAGTTGGATGAGGCCCCGGCCGCCAGCCGGGGCCTCTCTTTTTGTCACGCCGGCCTGTGATACCATCCGGCCGGCCCGCCGCGGCCCTGCGCCACCCTGCTCGAGCAACCGTCTATGCTGGCCCGCTTCCGCAATTTCTTCGTCCTGTCACCCGCCATCGACCTGCACCCGGATATCCGGCGTGACTTTCAGCGCAACTTCCTGGCCAACATCGCCGATATGGCCACCTGGCTGTTCGGGATCAGCTTCATCTCCGTCAACGCCATCCTGCCGGTCTTCGCCAGCCGGCTGACCGAATCGCCCGTGATCATCGGCCTGATCCCGGCCCTGCTGGACGCCGGCTGGTTCCTGCCGCAGCTTCTGCTGGCGCCGCTGGTGGAGCGCGCGGCGCGCAAGCTGCCGCTGGTCCTCCGGCTGGGCGCCCTCGAGCGGGTGCCGTTTCTGTTCCTGCCGCTGGTGGCGCTGTGGGCGCCCACCCTGCCGCCCGGCCTCGGCATCACCGTCTTCCTGGGCCTGATCGCCTGGCGCGCGCTGGGCAGCGGCGTGGTGGCCGCGCCCTGGCAGGAGATGCTGGCCAAGCTCATCCCGGTGACGCACCGCGGCCGCTTCTTTGGGGTGGGCCACCTGGTGGGGCAGTTCCTGGGGGTGGGCGGCTCGGCCCTGGCGGCGCTGATCCTGGCCCGCTGGCCGTACCCCCACAATTTCGCCGTCAGCTTTGGCGTGGGCGCCATCGGCATCTGGCTGTCGCTGCTGTTCCTCTCGTTCACCCGCGAGCCCGCCCAGCCGCCGGCGCCCGGGGCGGGCGATTCCCAGTTGAACCGGGCCTACCTGCGCCGGCTGTGGACGATCCTGCGCGCGAACGTCAACTTCCGCACCTACCTGGCCAGCCGCTGGCTGAGCTATCTGGGCAGCATGGCCACCGGCTTCCTGGCCGTCTACGCCGTGGAGCGCTTCGGGCTGGGCGACGACGCCGCGGCCGTGTTCACGGGGATCCTGTTCGCGGCCGGCGTGGTGGGGTATGCGCTGTGGGGGAGCGTCGGCGACCGTTACGGCCATAAGCGCGTGATGGTGCTGGCGGGCGGCCTGTGGCTGGCCGCGCTGGCGGCGGCGCTGCTGGCCAGCCAGGCCTGGGGCTTCTACGTGGTGTTCGCGCTGCTGGGGCTGAGCTCGTCGGCCGGCACGCTCTCCGACCTCAACCTGGCGATGGAGTTCGGCCCGGAGGCCGAGCGCCCCACCTACATCGGGCTGGCGCGCACGGTCAGCGGGCCGGCGCTGCTCATCGCGCCGGTGTTCGGAGGCCTGCTGGCCCAGACCTGGGGCTATCCGGTCATGCTGCTGGTTTCCCTGGGTTTCGCGCTGGCCGGCGGGCTGTGGCTGGCCCTCGGCGTGCGCGAGCCCCGGCACCACGCCGGCTAGCGCGCGGCGGCCGGCCGCTCCAGCAGGAAATCCGCGATCTGGTCGGCGCCGTTCGGCTGGCCTGGGGCGCGGCGGGGCTGGGCCAGCAGCGCCGGCAGGAAGGCCTCCCAGGCTCCGGCCTCAAAGTCCGCCTCCGGCACCTCGAGCGCGCCCATCTGCGCGGCCACGTAATCGGCCAAAACGTCCGACTCGCGGAAGCCCGGCCGGCGCAGGAAGCCGTAGGGCACGCCGGCGTGGTAGGCCTCCGCCAGCGTGCTGTAGCCGAGCTTGCCGATCACCACATCGCAGCTGTTGACCAGATCAGGGTGGAAGATGGGCGTGTGGTGCGGCAGCCAGACCAGGTTGTCGTCCTGTTCCCAGCGGTCCCGGGCGCCCGGGATCACGAACCACACCCCGCGATACGCCTTCAGCCGATCCAGAAACGCATAGCGCCGCTGGAAGCCGCCCATCGTGAGCAGCACGGCCTTGGTGCGGGCCGGCAGGCCCAGCCGCCGGCGCACGGCCAGGACGGCCTCGCGCGGCCGGCGGGCCACCGGCGCGGCCGTGGTCAGCGCGGTGTGCGCGGCCGGCGCGCACACTGGCGTGGTCTGAAGGTGGTGATCGGCCGGGGCGTACAGCGCCGCGAACGCGGCCGCATGGGCGCGC
>JAEURL010000551.1 GCA_016789165.1 Anaerolineales bacterium
CCATGCTCACGACCTCCGGGTTAAGCAAAAACTCCGCAGCGCGGCTGGGCTGCGGAGGTCAGGCGGCGCGGCGGCGCGGCTCAGGCCGGGTGGGCGATGGGCAGGTCGAAGGCGAACGAGCTGCCGCGCCCGACCTCGCTCTCCAGCTCGATCTGGGTGCCGTGGGCGGTCAGCAGTTTGCGCACCAGGGCCAAGCCGAGGCCCATGCCGCCGGCCCGCCGGGTGGATGAGCCATCCGACTGGTAGAACAAGGTGAAGATGCGCTGGCGCTCGTCCGGGGGGATGCCCGGCCCCTGGTCCTGCACGGAAATGCGGATATGCTCGCCGCGGCGTTCGGCCAGGATCTGCACCAGGCCGTCCGGCGGGCTGAACTTCACGGCGTTGTCCAGCAGGTGGCGGATGACGCGGCTGAGAGCCAGCGCGTCGGCCCGCACCGGCGGCAGCTCCGAGGGGACGGCCAGCCGCACGTTGACGTGCCGGCGCTGGATGCGCGGCAGCAGCGCCTGGTACGCGCTCTGGCAGGCCTCGGCCACCGGCACCGGCTCCAGGTCCAGGACCCGGCCGTGGACCTCGTTGAAGTCGATGACGTCCTCCACCACCCGTTCCAGCTGCTCGGCGGCCTCCTCGGCCACGTGCAGGCCGCGCATCTGCTCGCTGGTCAGCGTGCCCAGCGCGCCGTCGGTCAGCAGCGTCACCGTGCCCTTGACGTGCAGCAGCGGCGTGCGCAGCTCGTGCGAGACGTTGGCGATGAACTCAGACTTGAGCCGGTCCAGCTCGCGCAGTTCGCGCAGCGCGCGCTGCAGCTCGGCCGTGCGCTCGGCCACGCGCTGTTCCAGGGCGTGGTTGGCGGCGCGCAGCTGATCGTACAGGCGCTTGATGCGCGCCAGTGACCGCACGCGCGTCAACAGCTCGACACTGTCAAAGGGTTTGGAGATGAACTCGTCCGCGCCGGCCTCGGCGCCGCGCGTCCGTTCGCGCACTCCGCGCAGGGCCGTGATCAGGGCCACTGGGATGTACAGCGTGGCCGGGTCGGCTTTAAGCTGCCGGCAGACCTCGAAGCCGTCCATCTGCGGCATGACCACATCCAGCAGGATCACGTCCGGCAGGGCTGCGCGGGCCTTATCCAGGGCCTCTTCGCCGTCCTCGGCGGTCAGGATCTGGAAGCCCTGCGTGCCCAGGATGTGGGTGAGCACTTCCAGGTTCCGGGGCTCGTCGTCCACCACCAGCACGGCCGTGGGCGGCTCGGCGGGGGGCGTTTCCACCAGGGGGGTGGCTTCCAAGAGATGCACTTCCTCGGGCATGGGGTCAATGGTACGCAGAGTTGTCCAGGGTGCCAGAGCCCTGCGGTTACGACTTGGTTTGCGGCGTTTAATGGCGATTCCGGCGCGGCCAAGCGCCATAATTGGCGGGCGGCGTATACACCAAACGGCCCGTTTACCCGCCCTCCCCGGCTATGGTATAGTCTCGGCGCATTACGGAGGAGGACCAATTTGATTCCTGCAGAAACCATCTTTGGCACGCCGCTCTCGATGTTGAGCGGTGTGAGCCTGCCCAAGCGCATCGCGCGCCTGGCCGACCTGGCCTACAACCTGTGGTGGACCTGGAACCCGGACGCCACCGAAATCTATGAGGCCATTGACCGGCAGCTATGGGATGAATGCGGCCACAACCCGGTCAAGTTCCTGCGCCGGGTCAAGCGCAAGGCGCTCAACGGCGCCCTGCAGAGCCCGCAATTCCTGGAGCTGTACGACCGCGTCCTGAACCACTTTGACGCCTACCTGCGCGACTCGGCCACCTGGTATGCCACCACCCACCCGGACCAGGCCGGCCATCTGATCGCGTATTTCTCCACCGAGTTCGGCCTGCACGAGAGCTTCCCCACCTATGCCGGCGGCCTGGGGATCCTCTCGGGCGACCATGCCAAGGAGGCCTCGGACCTGGGCCTGCCGTTCGTGGGCGTGGGCTTCCTGTACAACCAGGGCTACTTCTCCCAGCGCATCACCGAGGACGGCTGGCAGGAGGCCGGCTACATCCGCTATTCGTTCGACGATGTGCCCGTCATCCCGCTGATGGATGCCGACGATCAGCCGATCATGGTCACCGTGGACCTGCCCGGCCGCGTGCTGCACGCCCGGCTGTGGAAGATCCAGGTTGGCCGCATCCCGCTGGTGCTGCTGGACAGCGACGTGCCCCAGAACGCGCCCAACGACCGCGACCTGACGGCGCGCGTCTACGGCGGCGACCTGGACACGCGCATCTCGCAGGAGATTGTGCTGGGCATCGGCGGCGTGCGCGCTCTGCGCGCGCTGGGCCTGCAGCCGGCCGTCTGGCACATGAACGAGGGCCACTCGGCCTTCAGCGCCCTGGAACGCATCCGCGAGCGCGTGGCCCAAGGCGTGAGCTTTGAGGCGGCTCTGGCCGAGGTGCGCCCGACCACGGTTTTCACCACGCACACGCCGGTGCCGGCCGGGAACGAGGAGTTCCCGGACTACCTGATGGACCGCTACTTCCACAACTACTGGGGCCAGCTCGGCCTGGACCGCGAGCGCTTCATGGACCTGGCGCGCCACCAGCAGTCGTGGGGCCCGACCTTCGGCATGTCGATCCTGGCTATCCGCGTCTCCGACCGGCGCAACGGCGTGAGCGAGCTGCACGGCCAGGTCAGCCGGCGGATGTGGCAGTTCCTGTTCCCGGATACCTCCGACGAGCGCGTGCCCATCAGCGCCATCACCAACGGCGTGCACACCGGCACCTGGCTGGCGCGCCGCATGCGGCTGCTGTATGACCGCTACCTGGGCGCCGGCTGGCTGGAGAACCTGGACGACCCCGAAACCTGGCAGGCGCTGCTGGCCGCGCCCGACGAGGAGATCCGCCAGGCCCGGCTGCACCTGAAGCGCAAGCTGGTGGCCTACGTCCGCGACCGGGCGCGCGCTCAGTGGGTGGCCCTCGGCCGGCATCCGGTGCAGATCGTGGCCGGCGGCACGCTGCTGGATCCCTACAAACTCACCATCGGCTTCGCCCGGCGCTTTGCCACCTACAAGCGCGGCTCGCTGGTCATGCGCGATATCGACCGGCTGCTGCGGCTGGTCACCAACCCGCAGTACCCGGTGCAGATCATCTTCGCCGGCAAGGCCCACCCCATGGACGAGCCGGGCAAGAAGATCATCCAGGAGGTCTACCGGCAGCTCAAGCGGGCCGAGTTCGCCGGCCGGATCGCCTTCCTGGAAGACTACGACATCAACCTGGCCCGCTACCTGGTGCAGGGTGTGGACGTGTGGATGAACAACCCGCGCCGGCCGCTGGAGGCCTCCGGCACCTCAGGCATGAAGGCCGCCCTGAACGGCGTCGTCAACTTCTCGGTGCTGGACGGCTGGTGGCAGGAAGGCTACAACGGCGAGAACGGCTGGGCCATCGGCGACGAGACCGAGCTGGAGGACCAGGCCGCCCAGGATGCCAAGGACGCCGCCAGCCTGTACGACGTGCTGGAGAACCAGATCGTGCCCCTGTATTACCAAGACAGCGGCGCCACCATGTCGGCCGGCTGGATCCGCAAGATCAAGGAGTGCGTTTCCACGCTGGCCCCGCAGTTCAGCACCCGGCGCATGGTGAAGCAGTACGTGGAAGAGATGTACCTAGCCGGGAAAGGCCCCGGCCACAAGTAACCCCGGCCCCGCGCGGCCGGCGGCCGCCTGGGCCGCTGGCCGCCGGGCGTAACCTACCATGGACCCGATTCTCGCCGGCCTGTTCGTCTTCGCCATGCGCCTGACCGATATGTCGCTGGACACCCTGCGGCTGTTGTTCATGATGCGCGGGCGCAAGCTCATCGCCGGGCTGATCGGCGCCACACAGGCGGCGGTCTTTATCCTGGCCGTCAGCCAGGTGCTGCGCGGCCCGCTCAATTTCTGGACCGTGCTCGGCTACGCGGCCGGCTTCGGCTGCGGCGTGATCGTGGGCATGCTGGCCGAGGAGCGGCTGGCCATCGGGTACGGCATCTTCCGCATCTACTCGCCGGCGCGCGGCATGGCGGTGGCGCAGGCGCTGCGCGCGGCCGGCCACGCCGCCACCGAGTTCACGGCCCAGGGCAAGGACGGCATGGTGACGGTCGTCAATGCCATCGTCGCGCGCAAAGACGTGGCCAAGGTGCGCGCCCTGATCGATGCCGCCGACCCGGCCGCCTTCGTCACCCTGGACGAGGCCCGGCCGTTGAACCGCGGCTACTTCCGCCACTGAGCCGCCGCGCCGCGCTTGCCCTCCGCCAACGGCTGCTTTGACAAGCCCGCGCCGAGGCGGGTATAATCCTGCGCGCTTAATTTCGGCAGCTGGCTTCCCCCTTGTAAACGCCACACGCGCAGCGGCGCGGAGGCTGACGCTGCTTCGGAGGATACATCGGTGACTGACGTTCAAGCCCCCGCGGCCGGCGAGGCGCTCCCTGCCCCGACCCGCATGGAAGATCTCAAACCCAAGATGCGCCTGGCCGGCACGGTCAAAAAGATCGAGCTCTTCGGCGCCTTCATCGACGTCGGCGTCGGCCGGGACGGGCTGGTGCACATCTCGGCCCTGCGGCCGGAGCGCGTCAACAACGTGGCGGACGTGGTGAAGGAAGGCGAGAGCGTGACGGTCTGGGTCCGCAAAGTGGACCCGGGCAACGGCCGCCTGGACCTGACCATGATCGAGCCGCTGGCCGTGGAGTGGAACGAGCTCAAGAGCGGCCAGATCTACGCCGGCAAAGTCACCAAGACCGAGAAGTTCGGGGCCTTCGTGGACATCGGCGCGGAGCGCCCCGGCCTGGTCCACATCAGCGAGATGGCCACCTACCGCGTCGAGGACGTGAGCGAGGTGGTGAAGGCCGGCAGCGAAGTGCGGGTGAAGGTGCTGGCCGTCGACTCGCGCAAGAAGCAGATCAAGCTCAGCATCAAGGCCGCCGAGCTGGCTGAACTGGCCCAGGAGCCGGAAGAAGTGGAAGACATCGGCGAAGAGCTGACGGCCATGCAACTGGCCTTCCGCAAGGCCCAGCAGAAGGCCGGCCCCGGCGCCCTGCGCCTCGACGAGCGGCGCGGCCGGCCGCAGTCCCAGCGCCGGGTGCAGGAAGACCTGCTCCAGCGCACCCTGGCCAACAAGCGCAAGTAAGGCCAGTCACCGCAACAAAAAAAGCGGACCCGCGGGTCCGCTTTTTCATTTTCCGTGCTGGCCGGCCGCTAGTAGCGCTCGCGGTCGTCTTCCTCGTCGTCCCAGGTGTCGTCTTCCTCTTCCTCTTCCTCGTACAGGTCTTCCTCTTCCTCCAACTCGTCCTCGAAGTCTTCCTCATCCCAGGTCTCTTCGGAGGCGGCGGCCTCCTCATCGCGCTGGAAAGTCAGACAGCCGCTGTCCGGTTCCAACTCCACTGCCGCGGCGCCGCAGTATCCTTCCTCCAGGAATACGCAGTCGTCGTAATGGCACTTAATCCTCGGCATGAAACAATCTCCTCCAGAGAGATAATGGTCAGGGACAGCCGGCCGACGGGTGGGACCGCCCACCCAACCGGGCGGGCAGGGGCGAGGGCATTCGCAGAAGGCCCAGCCAAGCGGAACGGCCCGGGCCTGGCAGCATGGCCTGATGCTTTCGGTCAGGTCGTAAGTAAGATAGACTCATTACGAGTCTCCTGTCAATAGTTGAAATACGCGTTTATCTGTATTTTCGGGCCCGGGGCCTGTCAGGCCAGGTCCAGCAGCCAGACGGCCAGCCGGGTGCCGGCCGGCACCCGCCCCCGCCCGGCCGGCACAATTAGCAGGCCGTCGGCCTTGACCAGCGAGGTGATGATGTTGCTCCCCTGGTGGCCGGCGCTGTGCGCCACGAGCTCCTCACCCTGCTGCTCCAGGGTGACGCGCAGATAGGTCTCG
>JAEURL010000286.1 GCA_016789165.1 Anaerolineales bacterium
ATTCTGGCCTTGCTGATCGTGGGCAAGGACCACACCGCCGGGAGCGCCATCGCCCTGCGCATAGCGGTCTGGCTGTGCGTCCCGGTCTATTGGCATCTGCACCTGATCTTCCCCACGCCGCTGGGACGCGTGCCGCGCGGGCTATGGCTGGCGCTGTACGGCGCGGCCGGCCTGCTGGCGGTGCTGGAGATCTTCCAGGTGTTGCCGTATTGGCTGTACGTGGTGGGGCTGTTCATCGCGCTGTTGGGCATCCCCCTGCCCAATGTCGTGCGGCTGTTCATCCCCGGCCAGAGCCGCGCGGCCCGTTACATCTGGGGGCTGGCCGTGGTGGCCATCCTGCCGACGACCCTGCTGGGCGCGGCCTCCCTGCTGCTGCCAGTCGATTCCAACTACTATTCATTCGCGGGCATCGTGCTGGCCTGGCCGGCGCTCCCGGCCGCGTATTTTCTGGCCGCCTATCGCCGGCAGCTGGCGGACCTGGAAACGCGCACCAGCCGCGCCATCGGCCTGTATCTGTATATCTTGATTGCCGGCGCCGTGCTCAGCCTGGTGATCGGGGTGATCAACGCCCAGCCGCCGCTCGGCCTCTCTTTGGGGCTGGCCAACACCGCGGCCGGCCTGCTGGGCGGCCTGCTGGTCGCCGGGCTGTACGCGCCCTTCCAGCGCTGGGTGGAGCCCCACCTGCTGGGCCTCCCGCGCCAGCCCACCCGCTTCCTGGCCGCGTACTCGGACCGCCTCACCGCCAGCCCAGACCGGGACCATCTGGCGCGGCTGCTGCGGGACGATCTGCTGCCCGGCTTGCTGGTGCGCCAATCCGCCCTGCTCAGCCTGGAGCCGGCCGGCCCGCCCACGGTCCTCTACGCCCAGCAGGTGCCGCAGCTGCCCGACGCCGCCGAACTGACGGCGCTGCTGGCGGAGGCTGACCGCTACCGGCTGCCTCCGGAAATAGCGCAGCCGGCCGGGCTGTGCGCCTGGGTGCGCGTGGCGCTGCCGCTGCGCCAGGGCGGCCGGGTGTTGGGCCTGTGGCTGCTGGGCCAGCGCGATCCAGACGATTACTATTTCCAGTCCGAGGTCGACAGCCTGCGGATCCTGGCCGATCAGACCGCCATCGCCCTGGCCCACATCCTCCAGGCCGATCGCCTGCGCCAGCTGCTGCAGGCCAACGTGGACCGGGACGAGCAGGAACGCGCCCAATGGGCCCTGCACCTGCACGACGACATCCTGAACGAGCTGGCCCTGCTGGCGCCGGCGGCGGGCCACCCGGCCGAAGCAGCCCGCGCCTACGAGCGGGTATTGGCCCGGGTGCGCCAGATGATCAGCGGCCTGCGGCCGCCGCTGCTGGCCTATGGCCTGCGCAGCGCCCTCGAGCAGCTGGCGGACGACCTGGCCGAGCGGGCCGGCAGCGGCCTCCGGGTGGAGACCAAATTCGCCGGCGAGGCGCGTTACCCGGCCACCGTGGAGCAGCACCTGTTCCGCATCGTCCAGCAGGCCTGTGAGAATACGCTCAAGCACGCCCAAGCGCGCACGCTGCGCCTGACGGCGGCCTTGCACGAGCGGTGCGTGGAGCTGGCGGTGGAAGACGATGGCCAGGGCCTGCCGGACGGCGTGCAGGACGACCTGGCCGATCTGATCGCCAAGCGGCACTTCGGCCTGGCCGGCATGTTCGAGCGGGCAGCCTTCATCAACGCGGACCTGCGCCTGAGCTCGCCCCCGGGCGCGGGCACGCAGGTCACGGTCACCTGGGAGGCGCCCCGCCCAGAGCAGGCGCGCTAGGCGTGCAGCGCGCGGCCCAGGCCGGCCAGGTCCGTGCGCGCGGTCAGATCCAGGCTGAGGGGGGTGACGGCCACCAGGCCGTCTAAGACGGCGCGCACGTCTGAGTCCGGCTCCAGCCGGTCCGTCTCCACCTTCACCTCGTAGCTGAGCGGACCCGGCGCGCTCAAAACGCGGCGCGCCGGCGGCACCGGGAAATAGAAGCGCGTCCGCGAGAGGCGGGTCATCACCCAGCGCGTCTGCGGGGTGGCATCGCGCGGCACTTCCACCTTGAGCACATCCACGTCGAACGGCAGACGGGCGGCGAGCAGGCGCTCCGCGAAGTAGGCGGTGAAATAGGCCGCCCCGCTGAAATCCACGTCGGGCGAAAGCTGGTAGTGGTGCTCGGGGTCGGTATCCAGGGAGACGGCCAGGGCCGGCAGGCCGAAGCTGGCGGCCTCCAGGGCCGCGCCCACCGTGCCGGAGGCGGTCACACCGCTGCCCACGTTGTCGCCGTAATTGATGCCGGCCACCACCAGGTCCGGCCGGCGCGGCAGGATCTCCAGCAGCGCGTGCTGCACGGCCTGGGCCGGCGTGCCGTCTACGGCGTAGGCCGGGCTGGCCGCGCCGGCCAGCGTCTCGATGCGGCCGGACGACCCGCTGGGCTGGCCGCGGCCCACGCTGGTGCACTGCGTGCGCGGGGCCACGACGACCACCTGGCCGAGGGGCTGCAGGCGGCGCGCCGCCGCCCACAGGCCGGGCGAAGCGATGCCATCGTCGTTGGTCAGCAGGATCAGTTTGTCGGTCATGCGGGTTCCCTCTCCGGGCGCGATAGAGTGGCCGGCATTATAGAGCCGCTTAAATAAAAAGCCGGGCCTGCGGCCCGGCGCTGATTTACGAGGGGCGGTTACTGGGCGAGCTGGCGCATCACCAGCACGACCTTGCCCTGCACCTGCACCTGGGCGGGGTTATCCACGATGATCGGCTGCATCGTGGGGTTGGCCGGCTGGAGGCGGACCCGCCCGTTCTCCTGATAGAAATACTTGAGCGTGGTCTCGTTCCGGTCCGTCAGCCAGACCGCCACCATCTCGCCGTTGCGGGCGCGGTCCGTCTTCTTCATGACCACGATGTCGCCGTCACTGACCATGGCGTCGATCATCGACTCGCCTTTGACGCGCAGGGCATAGAGATCACCGGCGTCGTGGACCAGGCCGCGCGTCAGCTCCAGGTATTCGTCCGCGCCGGTCTGGGCGGTGTCACCCACCATCACCGGCTGGCTGGCGAAGATGAAGCCGGCCAGCGGCACGCTCACCAGCTCGCTGACGGCCGGCTTGCGCGCGTTCTCGGCCAGGCGCACGCCGCGCGAGACCTTCAGGTCCCGAATGATGTGGTTCTCTTTCTCCAGCTTGTTGAGGTTGTAGTTGACGACCGAGGTGGAGGTGATGCCCACGGCCTCGCCGATCTCGCGGATGGTGGGCGGATAACCGCGCTCGCCGGTGAACCGGCCGATAAAGCGCAGGATTTCCTGCTGCCGGGGAGAGAGCTTGCCTTTGGCCATATCAGCCTCCAGGCGGCCCGGCATCGGGCCGGCCGCACAAATGAGCGATTCTGGCCTTTATTCTAGACCGGATGTTCCTGGGGGTCAAGCACAGATTTTCTAGGGATTGTGTCCCCCTTCACTCGCCGCCGACAGTCCGCCCAGGCGGCTTGGGCGCACATAAAGGCGGTCCGCCGGCCGCCCTCAGCCGCCGGTGCGCAGCAGCAGCCAGCCGACGCCGGCCGCCACCACCACGGCCACCAGCCGCTCGGCCGGCGCCCAGTGCGCGAACTTGCCGCTCACCAGGGCCACCCCGATCAGGGTAACGGCAAACCAAAGGATGGTCTGGGCCTCCGCCCACGTCACCCCCACCTGCTGGTAGAAGCGGACGGCCACCCAGTAGACGGCGATGCCAAAGCCGAAGCCGGCGGCGGAGGCGGCCACCTCGCCCCAGATCAGCCGGCCGGCCTGCCAGACGCGGGCCGCGTGCAGAAAACCCTGGGCGTCGCCCAGGCCCGAGAGGATGGTCAGGGCCAGGGCGATCGCCCACGGCCGCAGAAGTTCAAGTGTGCTCATCGGTCGGCTCCTGGGCTCAAGCTGCAAAGTAGGGATCGAGCACCCGCACTTCGACGATGCGGTCCACGGGCAGGCCGCTGCGCCCGGCCGCCCGCCGCACCGCCTCGGGCGTCGGCGCGTCACACAGGCAGTACGAGCGCCGGCGGTCGGCGGCGATGTACGAGTGCAGCCAGGTGACGCCTTCGGCGGCGTTGCTGTCGATCAGGCTCAGGCGGGCCTGCGGGGCGTGCTGCGGCCCCGGCAGACTCTGCCCCTCGGGAAACGTGCGCTCGACCAGGTAGCGCGGCATGGGAGGCTCCTCGCCCGGCGCGGCCGCTCACTCCACGTAAGCGGCCAGCCAGGCTTGAATCTGCGCCGGCGGCACGGCCGCGCCGGAGACGGATTGCGTGGTCACGCCGGCCGGGAAGGTCTCCTGCGGCTGGCAGGCGCGCGGCTCCGCGCCGGGCAGCACGGCCTGGCCCACCAGCGCGCCGGTGCGCGCCGCGTACAGCGCGACGGCGGCCGACAACTGGACACGCTGCAAGGTGGCCTGGGCGCCGCCGGCCAGGTTGTAGGCGCAGGCCTCGACCACGGCCGAGGCGGTGTGGACGCAGGCCACCAGGGCGGCCTGCGGCAGATCGGCCGCCTGCCAATCGGCCGGGTAATCCTCGGTGCGGTTGTAAAAGGTCGCCAGGTCGGTTGAGCCCGCGATGTTGGAGCGGAAGACCACCAGCCGGTGCGGGCCGGCGCCCGGCGTGTAGCCCGCCGCCGCGGCCTGGCCGGCCCCGCCGAGACAGAGCGCTTTCAAGGGCTTGAGCGCCTCCAGCGCCGCGGACTGCGTGGCGCGCGCCGGCGCCGCATCCGCCGCTGAGAGGGCCTGGCCCGCCAGAAGCGTGACGCTGCACACCAGGACGCCGCCCAGGATCAGGCCGGCGAGCAGCATCCGCAGCCGCACGGCCGGCGGGGTCTCCGGATGGGTGAGGGCTTTCCAGGGGTTGGTCAGCAACGGCATGTTCGGCTCCTTGGGAGGCTGGAGGTCAACGGCTGAGGACCGGCACGTACAGGCGGTAGCCGACCTCGGCCAGATACAGTTCGAAGATATCGTCCGTGTCCGCGTCGGCGCGATACAGGACGCGCGTCCCCTCCGGGCTGTAGCCGCCGTCCAGCACCGCGCCCTGCGCCGGCAGCGCGCCGTTCACCTTGCAGACGGCGCCGCCCGGCAACGGCGCGTGATACAGCTCAGTCTGATTGGCGGTCTCCTGCGGGGTGAGATACAGCACCCAGCCGCCGGCCGGGCTGAACTGGAAGGACACGTAGCTGTAGCTGCCGGTGGGCCGCGGGCCGGTGAGCTGGATGGCGGCCCCGCCCGCCAGCGGCGCGCTGTACAGGTCATACAGCGTGGGCGCCGTCTGGGCGGCCACGTACGCGGCGTGGCGCCCCTCCGGGCTCGGCCCAAACCCGTACACCGAGCCGCCGGGGACGAAGGCCGCGTTGAGCTTCACGGCCGGCCCGCCGAGGAGCGGCCCGCTGTACAGCTCGCGGCCGCCCCCGCTGAGTTCAACCGCGAACAGCACGCGGGCGCCGTCCGGGCTGATCTGGAAATCGTCGCTCACGTAGCTGCCGGCGGCCAGCGGGCCGTTGAGCTTGACCTCCGGCCCGCCGGCCAGCGGCACGCTGTACAGCTCAACGGTGCCGTCCGTGGCCTGATCGGCGCTGTAGACGGCCTGATCCGCGGCGGGGCTGAGGCGGAAGGCGGCGACGTCGCCGCCCACTGCCAGGGGGCCGTTCAACTGGTGGGACGCGCCGCCCAGGGCGGGCACGGCGTACAACTCCAGGACCTCATCCACCGCCTGGTCCGCCGTGTAAGCCACCCAGGCCGCGTCCGCGCTGACCTGGAAGCCGGCCACCTCGCCGCCGGCCGCCAGCGGGCCGTTGAGCTTCACGGCCGGCCCGCCAAGCAGCGGCACGCTGTACAGCTCGAGGGCGGCGCTGTCCTGGTTGGCGCGGTAGAGCACGCGGTCCGCCGCGCTGAGGGCGAATTCGGCCACGGACTGGCCGGCCGCCAGCGCGGGGTTGAGCTTGAGGGCGGTCCCGCCCGCCGCCGGCACGCTGTACAGCTCGTAGACGCCGGCCAGCTCCTGATCGGCCCAGTACACCACGCGGCTGCCGTCCGCGCTCAGACGGAAATCCTGCACGCCGGCGCCGGCCGGCAATCCGCCGTTCAGCGTGATCGGCGCGCCGCCCGTGATCGGCGCGCTGAAGAGCTCGGTGCGCGCCGGATCAGTTTCATAGGCCAGGTACACCACGCGCCCGCCGTCGGCCGTGATGGCGAAGCCCACCACCTGGCCGGCCGCCTGGGCGCTCAGCCGCACCGGCGGCCCGGCGGCCTCGACCGGCGCGCTCCACAGTTGCTCCACGCCGTCCGCCTCGGCATCGGCCACGTAGACCGCATAGCGGCCGTCGGGGCTGAACTGGGGGACAGGCTGGCCGGCCACATCGCCGAAGGCCGGCATCAGGCCGCTCAGCTTGCGCGGGTTCGCGGCGCAGGCCGGGATCGGTGTGGGGGCCGTGGTGGCCGTCGGCGGCAGGGTGGCCGAACTGGTGGGCGTGCGGCTGACGGTGACGGTTACACCCAGGAAGGGCGTGACCGATGGGGTCGCCGTGGGCGACGGGGTGTAGGTGTGGGTCGAAGTCCGCGTCAGGGTGGTGGTGGGCGTCGCCGAGGGCGAGCCGGTGGGCGTGGCCGTGCACGGCGGGCTATCGATCACCTGCGTGCAGTTGCGCGTGGGCGAAGGAGTCGGCGTGAAGGTGGGCGTCCGGGTCCGCGTGGGCGTCGGGCTGAGGGAGGCCGTGGGAGTGGCCGAGGGCGGCAGAGCCGGCGGCGTGAAGGTGGCCGTGGGGGTGGCGGTGGCCGTGCTCGTCTGGGAGCGGGCCGCCGGCGCGGGGAGCGCCGCCCAGGCCAGGCCGGCCAGGAGCGCGCCGGCCAATACCCAGCGTGAGGCTGGGCGGTGCAAGTGGTGGAAGAAGCGGGCGGCCATAAGCTGATCCCTTTCTGCTCTCGTGAGACAGGATAGGGTCAGCGGCCGGGAGCGGCATCGGGG
>JAEURL010000288.1 GCA_016789165.1 Anaerolineales bacterium
CCGAGGATCTGCCGGACCTTTCCTTCGCCGGCCAGCAGGACACGTACCTCAACCTCCACGGCCTGCCGGCCGTGCTGGAGGCCGTGCAGCGCTGCTGGGCCTCCCTGTGGACCGCCCGCGCCATCGGCTACCGCGCGCAGCATGGCCTCGACCAGGGCTCGCTCAGCCTGGCGGTGGTGGTGCAGGCGCTGGTGCCGGCCGAGGCCGCCGGCGTCCTCTTCACGGCCCACCCCGTCACCGGCGCGCGCGACCAGGCCCTGCTCACGGCGACCTGGGGCCTGGGCGAGGCCCTGGTGGGCGGGCTGGTGACGCCGGACACCTTGACGGTGGAGAAGGCCAGCGGCCGGGTGCTCACGCGCGAGACCGCCGACAAGCAGGTGATGACGGTGCGCGCCGCGGCCGGCACCACCGAACAGCCGGTGCCGGAGGCCCGGCGCCGCGCGCCGGTGCTGGACGAGGCGCAGGCCGCCGCGCTTATGCGGCTCGGCGTCCAGATCGAGCAGCTCTACGGCCGGCCCATGGACATCGAGTGGGCGCTGGCCCCGGGCGGCTTCGCCATTCTCCAGGCGCGGCCGATCACGGCCCTGCCGGAGGCCGCGCCGCCGCCCGCCGCCTGGAACAGGCCCGACCCCCGGGCCATGTGCTTCCGCGGCAGCATCACCGAGCAGCTGCCGGACCCGTTGACGCCGCTCTTCGGCACGCTGGGCCGGCGGCTCATCAGCCGCGGCACAGCCGACCTCTTCAACTGGCTGTTTGGCGCGGGCACCGTCACCGGTGAGATGGTCATCACCATCAACGGCTACGCCTACTATCAGATGCGCCTCTCGCCGCGGCTGCTGTGGGGCATGCTCCGGGCCGTCGTCCAATTCTGGCCCGTCTTCAAACGCAGCGAGGCGCGCTGGCGCGACGAAGCCCACGGGCGCTACGTGGCCGTCATCGAGCGCTGGCGCAGCCGGCCGGCCGAGGCGCTCACCGCCGCCGAGCTGCTCGAAGGCGCGCGCCCGCTGATGGCCGAGACCGTCAACACCTACAACGTCATCCAATCCGGCGTGCTCGGCCTGGCCGGCGGCGTGGAGGTGCTGTTCACCAACCTCTATGACCGGCTGATCAAACGCCGCGACGATCCGCCGGCGGTGGTCCTGCTCGTGGGCTTTGACAGCCTGCCCATCCTGGCCGAGAAGTCGCTGTTCGACCTGGCCCAGCAGGCGCAGGCCTGGCCGGCCCTGGCCGAGCACCTTCAGCGCACCCCGACCGCGGAGCTGACGCGGGCGCTGGCCGGCGACGAGCCGCCGCCCGGCCCCGCCTCCGCCGCCTGGCCGGCCTGGCAGGCCGGCTTCCGGGCGCACCTGGAACGCTACGGCCACACCGCCTATGACCTGGACTTCGCCAAGCCGCTGCCGGCGGACGACCCCACGCCGTTACTCGAGGCGTGCAAGATGTACCTGGCGGGCCGCGGTCCGAACCCGCACGCACGCCAGCAGGCCCTGGCGGGCCGCCGCGAGCAGACCACGCAGGCCCTGGTGGGCCGGCTGTCTGGCCTGCGGCTCAAGCTGTTCCGGACGACGCTGCGCTGGGCGCAGAAGTTCGCGCCGATGCGCGAAGACTGTCTGGCCGACCTCGGGTTGGGCTATCCGCTCCTGCGGCAGTTCCTGCGCGAGCTGGGCCGCCGTCTGACCCAGGCCGGGGCGCTGGCCAAGGCGGATGACATCTTCTGGCTGCTGGAGGACGAAGCCGCCGAAGCCGCCGCCGCGCTCGACCGGCCGGCGCCGCCGGCCCGTTACGCCGCGGCCATCCGGGAGCGCCAGACCGCCTGGGAGGCCCAGCAGCGCCTGTCGCCGCCCACCGCCCTGCCGGAGCGGTCGCGCTTCAGCGCTTACCTCGAAAAGCTCGGCCCCGCCAACATGCGCCAGGCCGCCGGCCGCAGCCTGAAGGGGGCCGGCACCAGCCAGGGCCGCCTCACGGGCCGGGCGCGCGTCCTGCATAGCCCGGCGGACTTCGGCCAGATGCGGCCGGGCGAGATCCTGGTGGCTGCCACCACCACGCCGGCCTGGACGCCGCTGTTTGCCATGGCGGCCGCGATCGTCACCGACATCGGCGGGCCGCTCAGCCACGGCAGCATCGTGGCGCGCGAATACGGCATTCCGGCCGTGATGGGCACCGGCCTGGCCACCCGGCGCATCCACAGCGGCGACGTCATCACCGTGGACGGCGGCGCCGGGGTGGTGACCCTGGCACCGGAAGCCATCAGCCGCTGAGCAGCAAACCGATGGCCTTGTGTGCGCCCGGCCGGCTCAAGCCGTCCGGCGGCCAACAGGGGGCCATCGCCGGTGGGCTGGAGGCCTGCTGGGTTTAGCAACGCCAGCCGCCGGCAGGCTGGAGGCTCGCCGGCGGCCAAGCACGCGGGGAGGCAGCTATGAACGCGAGACCTATCCGACTATCGGAATTCCGTCACCACGCCGCGCACTGGGGCTGGTTCGCGCTATTCCTGGCGTGCGGCTTGACGATTTTC
>JAEURL010000290.1 GCA_016789165.1 Anaerolineales bacterium
GAAGCCGCCCCCGAAACCGCCGCCCCAACCGCCCCCCCAGCCGCGGCCAGGCCGGCCGCCGCCCCAATGATGTCGCCCGCCGCCGCCAAATGATCGTCCGTGCATGCTGTCGCTCCTTCCCCTATACTCTACGGCCTCGGCCAGCCAGCGGCTGAAGGCCGTCTCCCAGTAACCTGACGCCGGGGCCGGACTGACGTAAAATGGCCGGCAATTCCATTATAGGGGGCAGGCCCCTGGCACTTCAAGCTCCGGAGGCGCAAGCCGGCGGTGGACGGAATCAACCTCGTCTTGGTCGTTGACGATGCCCAGATCTGGCGGCGCGATATCGAGTACGCGCTGGCCGGCCAGGGCTGCCGGCTGGAGTTCGCCGTCAACGGCCCGGAGGCGCTCCAGTTGTCCGCGGCGCTGACCCCGGACCTGATCCTGCTGGACGTGAAGATGCCGGGGATGGACGGCTTTGAGGTCTGCCAGCACCTGCGCGCCGACCAGCGGCTGGCCGAGGTGCCGATCATCCTGATCACGGGCCTGGACGACCGCGACTCGCGCCTGCGCGGCCTGGAGGCCGGCGCCGACGACTTTCTCTCCAAACCGTTTGACCACGACGAGCTGCGCGCGCGGGTGCGCACCATCCTGCGCCTGAACCGCTACCGCCGGCTGGTGGCCGAGCGGGCCCGCTTCGAGCGTCTGGCGGAGCTCTCCCCGGACGGCCTGCTGGTGGTGGACGCCCAGGGCCGCCTGCAGCTCTCCAACCCGGCCGTGCGCGGGCTGCTTGGCTGGACGGAGGCCGGCCCGCTCGAACGGGTCGATTGGCTCGGGCTGGTGGCCCAAACCCACCGCGCGGCGTGCGCGCAAGCCCTGGCGCGGGTGCTCACCCTGCCGGCTGAGACCGTGCGTTTGGAGGTGGATCTGCTGCGCGCCGACGGCCTCCTCGCCCCGGCCGAGATCGCCCTCGGGCACTTTCAGTGGGACGGCCAGCCGATGGCCCAGATCGTGGTGCGCGATTTCGCCGAGCGCCGGCGGGCCGCGGCCCAGATCCAGCGCCTGAACGCCGACCTGCTGCACGCCTACGACGCCACCCTGGAGGGTTGGTCACGCGCGCTGGACATGCGCGACCGCGAGACGGAGGGCCACACCCGGCGCGTGACCGAGATGACCCTGCGGCTGGCCAGCGCGCTGGGTTTTACGGACGAGCAACTGGTGCACGTCCGGCGCGGTGCGCTGCTGCACGATATCGGCAAGATGGGGGTGCCGGACGCCATCCTGCTCAAGCCCGGCCCGCTGACCGCGGAGGAGTGGGCGATCATGCGCCTGCACCCCGGCCACGCCTATCAGATGCTGGCGCCCATCACGTTCCTGCGGCCGGCCCTGGACATCCCCTACTGCCACCACGAGCGCTGGGACGGGCGCGGCTATCCCCGCGGCCTGCGCGGCGAGGCCATCCCCTTCGCGGCCCGGGTCTTCACAGTGGTAGATGTGTGGGATGCCCTGCGCTCGCATCGGCCGTACCGGCCGGCCTGGCCGGACACCCAGGTGCGCACCTATCTGCAGGCCGAGGCCGGCCGCCAGTTTGAGGCCCGCATCGTGGAGGCGTTCCTCAAGCTGTGGAACGGCGGCCTGGACGCCGACGCCCGGCTCCCCGAACCACCCCCGTCCGCCTGAAAAAGAACGGGCCGGCTGGATCAGCCGGCCCGCGTGCGTGCGCCCTGTCAGCCGCCTTTACGGCGACAGCTTCTCCAGCTCCGCGATCATGCCCTTGATCACATCGTAGCCGCCCTGCCAGAAGGCCTCGGAGGCGATGTTGATGCCGGCCTCCTTCAGAATGCGCGCCGGCGCCTCGGACCCGCCGTAGGTCAGGATCTTGAGGTACTTCGCCTTGAAGGCCTCGCCCTCGCGCTTGTACATCTGGTAGAGCGCCAGCACCAGCAGCTGGCCGAACGAGTAGGCATACACGTAGAAGGGGGTGCCGTAGAAATGCGGGATGGACACCCACTCCCACTGGAACTCCTCGCTCACCTCCACGGCCGAACCGAACTGAGCGCGCAGCAGCTCCAGGTAGCGGGCGGCCATCTCGTCCGCGGTCTTGCCCTGCCGCACCAGCTCGTGCGCCTCCTGCTCCCACAGGGCGAAGTAGCCCTGCCGGCCCACGGTGGCGTAGGCGTCGTCGATGGAGGCGGCCAGGATGTCCCGCCGCACGGCCGGGTCCGGCTCGGTGGCCAGCAGCTTCTCGTTCAGCAGCATCTCGGCAAAGACCGAGGCCGTCTCGGCCATGGGCAGCGAGGCGTGGTACGTCAGCGCCGAGTTGCCGCCGGCCAGCACGTAGTGGATGGCGTGGCCCAGCTCATGCGCGATGACGGCCACGTCGCGGGCGCGGCCGGTGTAGTTGAGCAGCACCCACGGCGGCAGTTCCGGCAGGGCGGCCAGGCAGAAGGCGCCGCCACGCTTGCCGGGGCGCACCTCGGCGTCCACGTGGCCGGCGTCGAACACCTGGCGGGCGGCGTCGGCCACGGCCGGCGAGAACTCGCCGAAGGTCTCCAGCACCATCTGCACGCCGTCCGGGTAGGCGATCTTCCGGTCGGCCGGCGCCAGCGGGGCGTACAGGTCGTAGCGGCGCAGCCGGGGCTGGCCCAGCCACTTGGCCTTCAGCTCGAAGTAGCGCTGAAAGACGCCGGCGTTCTGGCGGATGACCTTGAGCAGGGTGGCCACCACCTTATCCGGCAGGTCGTTGGCCAGGTTGCGGACGGCGATGGGGGTCTTGAACTGGCGCAGGCCCACGTTCTCGTTGCGCCAGTCCGTCATCATGCTGCGATAGATCTGGGCCAGCACCGGGGCCTGCTCGGCGTAGACGCGGTACAGTTCCTGGTAGGCCGCCCGGCGCAGGTCGGCGTTCGGGTGCCGCGCGTAGACCATCAGCGCGTCGCGGGTGAGCGTCTGCTTTTGGCCGTCCACCTCCAGCGTGAACTTGAAGGCGCTGGTCAGCATGTCGTAGACGTTGTCCAGGGCGCTGAAGCCGCTGACGTCCTTGAGGTTGATGACCTTCTCCTCGGCCTCCGACAGGGTGTGCGGCTTGAAGTGCCGCATGGCTTCCAGCCAGTAACGCCGGTTGCCGGCGCCGGCCATCAGCTTGGCGGCCCGCTTGTCGTCCAGGGCCTTCCACCACAGCGAGAAGAACAGCGTCCGGTTCTGCACCTGGGCCAGGCGGTCCTGCATCTGGCTGAAGTAGGCCAGGGCGGCCGGGTCCTGGGTGTCGGCGTAGAAGCGCAGGGCCGCGAAGGCGCCCAGGCGGGTGCCGGCGCGCACCATGACCTCAAAGTCGTCCAGCAGAGCCTGAAAATCCTTGGCCGTCAACGCCGGCTTGAGCCGGCCGCGCCAGCGCTCCACCTTCTTGACGGATTTCTCATGGACGGCCAGAGCCTGGTCCAGGGCGGCCTGGTCGCCGCCGGGCATCAGGGCGTCCAGCTTCCAACGGGTCTGTTCGTAGGGCATGCGGGCTCCTTTCACGAGAGACGGGTGCTATTTCTTGGCCGGCGGCGAGAAGCGGATATTCAGGATGTCGCCGTCCTGCACGGTGTAGTCTTTGCCTTCCAGGCGGAAGCGGCCTTTGGCCTTGAGTTCGGTCACGCCGCCGAACTCCATCAGATCGGCGTAACTGTAGACCTCGGCGCGGATGAAGCCTTCGCGCAGGTCGGTATGGATCTCGCCGGCCGCCTCCGGGGCGCTGGCGCCGCGCCGGGTAGTCCAGGCGCGCACCTCGTCTTCGCCGACGGTGAAGAACGACTGCAAGCCGAGCAGGTCGTACGAGATCTGGATGACGCGGTTCAGGCCCAGCTCCTGGATGCCGTACTCCTGCATGAAGAGTTGGGCGTCTGCGGGCGGCAGTTGGGCCAGCTCCATCTCCAGCTTGCCCTGCAGCTTGACGGCCTGCGCGCCGGGCGCCACCTGGGCCGGCACCGGCACGCTGTCCTCGTCGCCGATGTTGAAGACCACCAGCATCGGCTTGCGCGTCAGCAGCTGGTGGCTGGCGATGATTTTCTCCTCGGCCGCGCTGAGCTCCACGGTGCGCAGCGGCTGGTCGGCCGCCAGGGCGTCCTTGAGCTTGGTGAACAGCGCCAGCTCCTGGGCATGCATGCCTTTGTCCTTGATGATGCCCTTGCGCCCGTCCTCGCCCAGGCGCTCCAATTTGCGCTCCACGGCCAGCAGGTCGTTGAGCAGCAGTTCGCCGTCCACGGCCCCTAGGTCGCGGGCCGGGTTCACGGAGCCGGCCGAGTGCGGCACGGTCGGGTTCTCAAACGCGCGCACCACGTGCAGGAAGCCGTCCATGGTGGTGAGCTGGTTGAGCAGCGGGCCGGAGAAGCCGGACTTGTCGGCTGCGCCGTCGGCGCCGGCCTCCAGGCCGGCGATGTCGGCATAGTCCACGCGCGCGTAGATGGTCTTGCGCGGCTTGAAGATCGCCGACAGCTTATCCACCCGCTCGTCTGGCACAGGCACGACCGCGGTCTGAACTTCGAAGCGCCCCACCTGGCGCGCGCCGCCCACCGGCTTGTCGCCGCGCGTCAGGGCGTTGAAGATGGTGGTTTTGCCGGCCTGCGGCAGGCCGAGGATGCCAAGTTTCATGGGGAAAACGTGACTTTCTGAGATAGACCAAGCGTTCGGCTTGATCTACACTTGGGAGTGATGAATGAGCGGGGGAATTCTAACTCAGAAGAGGTCCGGCGTCTCTATCTGGAAGAGGGCCTCACCGCCGAGGCCATTGCGAGCCGGCTGGGCTGCGGCGCCTCGACGGTTTACCGCCGGCTGGCCAGGCTGGGCGTGCCGCGCCGCGGCCGGGGGCCGGCGCCCCGATCCCGCACGGATTTCAGCGCCTGGTCCGCGCCGCTGGCGTATGCCGTGGGGCTGATCGCAACTGACGGCAACTTGTCTCCTGACGGCCGGCATATCAGTGTCACCTCCAAAGACATAGATCTCCTAGAGACGCTCAAAAACTGTTTGGGTCTTTCAAACACGATTACCCCCAACTACAACGCGCACGGCAGCCTCAACTATCGCGTTCAATGGGGTAACCGCGTCATGTACGATTGGCTGGTTTCAATTGGCCTCATGCCGGCGAAGAGTTTGCGCTTGGGTCCGCTGCAAATCCCGGATGAGTTCTTTGTGGATTTCTTGCGCGGTTGCATTGACGGCGACGGTTCGATCATCACGTACACTGATCGCTACAACACATTCAAAAATCCCAAATATGTTTATCAGCGCTTGTTCGTGGAATTGTTCTCCGCCAGTCGACCGTTTTTAGAATGGGCGCAAGCGACTGCGACACGGTTGAAAGGAGTCGGTGGAGCTGTGATTACGCGTGAGTTGCCGGCCCCACGCCATCCTTACTCAGTGTTGAAGTATGCCAAGCATGACTCGCTGGTCCTGCTCCATTGGTTTTATTACTCCCCGACCGTGCCGTGTTTGGCGCGCAAGAAAAATCTGGCATTGCCTTTTTTGACGCCTAATAGCGCTTCAACTTTCGGTTAGTGTCGGCTATAATATTTTTGTCATCCGGCCGGGGTGGCGGAACGGAATACGCTGCGGTCTCAAACACCGCTGCCCTTACGGGCTTGAGGGTTCAAATCCCTCCCCCGGCACAGACAGCGCGACGGCCAACCCGTCGCGTTTTTGTTTCTGTTTGCGGCGCGGCGCGGTTCTGTGGCACAATCCGGCCCGATGTCCCGCGGCGCCCTGATCACGCTGACCGCCTTCTTCGCCCTCGGCCTGGGCCTCGGCCTGTACGTGGGCTGGGTGGCTCTGCCCCTCCAGTACACGGACACCGCGCCGGCCTCCCTGCGTCAATCCGCCAAGGACGACGCCCTCCTGATGGTCGCCGCGATCTACACGCACGACCAGGACCGTCTGGCCGCCGGCGCCCGTCTGGCCGAGCTGGGCCTGCTGGACCCCGCGGCGGAGGTGGCCGAGGCCGCCCGGCGCGCGCTGGCCGCCGGCGCCGCAGAGGCCGACCTGCGCCGGCTGGCGGCCCTGGCCCAGGCCTTCGGCCCGCTGCCGGCCGATCTGCAGCCCTTCGCGCCATGAAACGCCTGATGGCCCTGCTCGGGCTGGCGGCCGGCCTCGGCCTCGGCCTGCTCTACACCTGGGTGCTCAGCCCCGTCCAATACGTGGACACAGACCCGCTCACCCTGCGCGCCGATTACAAGGTTGAATGGATGATCTGGACGGCCGGCGCCTACCTCGGCGACGGCGACCTGGAGCGCGCCCACACCCGAATCACGGCCTTGGGCGAAAGCGATCCGGCCCGGGCCGTGGCCGCCCAGGCCCAGCGTCTGGCCGCCGCCGGCGGTGAACCCGAGTCCGTGCAGGCCCTGGCCGCGCTGGCGGCCGCCCTCGGCGCCGGCCCGGCCCCGCGCCTCACGCCCAGCGAGCCGCCGACGCCCGAGCCCACCGCTGCGCCCACCGCAACCCCAGAGCCAACACCGACGCCGGAGCCCAGCCCCACCCCGCTGCTTCTGCCGACCCCCTTGCCCAGCCCCACCCCGCCGGGCGTCTTCAGCTTCGTGGGCCAGTCCTTCGCCTGCGACAGCGGCCTCCAGCCGCCGCTGCTGCAGGTGGTGGCGCAGGACGCGCAAGGCGAGGGCGTGGCCGGCGTCGAGGTGATCGTCGAGTGGAGCGGCGGACAGGATCGGTTCTTCACCGGCCTGAAGCCGGAACTGGGCCACGGCTACGGCGACTTCGCCATGGACATCAACGTCGCCTACACCGTGCGCCTGGCCTCAGATCCCTCTGGCGAAATCTCGGTCCGCTCTGATCCCTGCACTGACGCCGCCGGCCAGCTGATCGCCACCTCGGTGCTGCTGACCTTTCAACAGCCTGCCCGCCCATGATCGCCATCCGGCCGCTGACCGCCATCACCGAGGCCGACCTGCTGCGCCTGATCCGGGGCTATACGGCCTCGGCCAAATACGTGGTCGCGAAAACCGAGGCCGGGGAGCGCGTCACGTTCACGCTGGAGTGGGTCACCCTGGCGCGGCCCTACGTCAAGCGCTGGGACCCGCCCGACCCGGAGCTGCGCGAGCGCTACCTGCGGATGCCGGCCATGGGGTTTTCCTTTGGTGCCTACGACGGCGAAACGCTGGCCGGCCTGGCGTTGGCCGAGCCGCAGGCCTGGAACCGGGAGCTGTGGATCTGGGAGTTCCACGTCGCCGTGGAGCATCAGCGGCGGGGCCTGGGCCGGCGGTTGATGGAGGCCGTGGCCGCGCGGGCGCACGCGGGGGGAATGCGCTGCCTGGTGGTGGAGGTGCAGAACACCAACGCGCCGGCCATCCAGTTCTACCGCGCGGCCGGCTTCGCAATCGAGGCGGTTGACCTCTCCTACTACACCAACGCCGACCTGGAGCCGGGCGGCGAGGTAGCCCTCTTCATGAAGCGGCGCCTGGAGTGAGGCGCCGGCCTCTCACCCTTCCCGCGCCGCCGGGTCCACCCCGTAACACGCCGCCAAATAGAAAGCCGCATAGCTGCCGTAGTGGGCCAGCGTGAGCAGCTGCGCCAGGCGCGAGCGGCCCTGGCCGGCGATGACATCGGTGTTGTAGCCGGCCGTCATGAAGCCCAGCCGGACCTCATCCAAGGCGGCCGCCGCCGCTGGGCCGCGCAGAAACAGCGTCAGATACTTGTCGATCAAGGCCTCGGGCAGAAAGCGGCCGGCCAGGGCATGGTCGGCCTCGGCCAGCGGCACGCACTGGGCCCCGGCCTTGGCCAACTGGTTGATCTGGCCCTGCCACCAGCGGCCGGCCGGCGTCAGCTCATCGGCCACAAAAAGCGCGGCGTAGCGGTCCATTAACTGGCCGGCCATGCGCTTGGCCGGGTTGGCGCGCACCGGGCTGTCGGCGCGCAGGCTGGCCTGCTGGGCACGCAAAGCCGCGCCGGCCTCAGCCACGGCCTCGGCCGGCTCGGGCGCGGCCTCCAGCTTCGCCAGCGCCGCCAGGGTCAGCGCCGCCAGCGGCACCAGGCCGTCCGGGGCTTCCGAAGCCGGGTAACGCCAGGCCGTGACGCCGGGCAGGTCCAGCAGCCGGCCCCCTGAAGCGAGGCCCACCACCGCCGCGCCGCGCGCCAGCGCCGCCTCGGCCGCCGCCACAGTGTCCGCCGTCCGGCCGGAATGCGAGAGCGCCAGCACGAGCGTCTGCGGGCCTAGCCAGGCCGGCAGGCCAGGCCGCGGCCAAACGATCACGGGCCGGCCGGCCGGCTCCGCTACGGCCGCCAGCGCCAGCTCGCCGGCGATGGCCGAATCCCCACGCCCCACCACGACCACCTGCCGCGCGGAGGGCGCGGCCGCCGGCCAGGCCAACGTCTGCCCGAGCGCCCAGGCGGCGGCGAGTTGGTCCGGCCAGGCCTCGAGGTGGGCCAGCCAATTGCGGGAGTCGAGCGAGCGGAGGTAGTCGAGGTCGTCGAGGCGCATAGACAGTGAACCGAGGAACGTGATCAGTCAGCCGGGAGGTTGTAGATCTCGCGCGCCGACCAGCCGGCAAGCTGGGCCAGCTGGCGGGCGGCCTCCTTGCGCTTAAGGCCGGCCGCCGTCAGGCGCACCAGCTCGGCGCGGACGCGGGCTGCCTCCCAGCGTTCGGCCGGCTGCCCGGCGGCGCCGGCCACCACCAGGGTGATCTCGCCCAGCACTTCTTTCTCCGCGAAGTGGGCGGCGGCCTCGGCCAGCGTGCCGCGGAAAATCTCCTCGTGCAGCTTGGTCAGCTCGCGGGCCACCGCCGCGGGCCGGTCGCCGAGCACGGCCCGCAAATCGGCCAGCGTCTCCAGCAGGCGGTGCGGGGCCTCGTAGGCCACCAGGGTGCGCGGCTCGGCGCGGACCGACTCCAGCAGCCGCCGGCGCTCGGCGTCCTTGCGCGGCAGGAAGCCCAGGTAGACGAAGGCGTCGGTGGGCAGGCCGGAGGCCACCAGCGCGGCCAGCACCGCCGACGGGCCAGGCACCGGCGTCACCGCGTGGCCGGCCGCCAGCGCCGCGCGCACCAGCTCATAGCCGGGGTCGGAGAGGGCCGGCGTGCCGGCGTCGGAGACCAGGGCCACGTCGCCGGTTTCCAGCGCCGCCAGGACGGCGTCCAACTTGTCCAGCTTGTTGTGCTCGTAATAGCTGGTGAGCGGCGTGTGGATGGCGAAGTGAGTCAGCAGCCGGCGGGTGTGGCGCGTGTCCTCGGCCGCGATCAGGGCCGCCTCGCGCAGGATGCGCAGGGCCCGGGCCGTGATATCTTCCAGGTTGCCGATCGGCGTGGCGACGAGGTACAGCGTGCCCACAGATAACACCGCCCGGGGTGCGAAGTACGCCAGGCCAGGGCGGCCGGCCCAGACAACCTTCTGGGCTTCCCTGGCGCGCTTCGCGGTTCACATCAGGGTTTATAAAAGCCAGGCCGGCAGGAACGCCAGCCAGGCCGGGAGCGAAGCCGCCAGCGCCAGCCCGAAGAGCGCCCCGAGCAGCGCGCCGGCGACCACATCCGAAATATAGTGGACGCCCATCACCACCCGTGCCAGGGCCACCAGCGGGCCCCAGACCACGAGCACGGCCGCGAACCAGGCCGGCCCCAGGGCCAGGCCCAGCACCGCCAGCATCAGGGCGCGGGCGGCGTGCCCGGATGGAAAGGAGTGCGGGTCCGCGCTGCGGTAGATGGCCCCCCACTCGCCCGGCGGGCGCTGCCGGCGCACGGTCCACTTGAGCGCCTGCACCACCACAGCCAGCACGCCGATGGCCAGGAAGATCACCACCGCCCGGTACTTCCAGGCGGCATCGGCCACCAGCCACACGAGCACCAGGCCGATCCCCCAGAACCAGCTATC
>JAEURL010000313.1 GCA_016789165.1 Anaerolineales bacterium
GTGGGCGGCCGGCTGGCGGGCAAGATCAAGCCGGCCACCTTGCGCTGGGTGGTGGTCACCATCGGCGTGATCGTGTCGGTGATCTACTTCGTGCGCGGCTAGGCGGCCCGGCATCCGGGCGGGAACGGGTGGGAACATCTCGGCGCTTTACACCGAACGAATGTTCTATTATAGTAAGGGGGAACCAGGCTGCTGGCCCTTTTCCTGTTGCGCGAAATCTCGATCTCACTAAAATCAAGTGCCGCCTTCGGGCGCTTTATGTTTTGTCTCCTGTTTAGCCCGGATCGGCCCACCGCGGGCCGGCCCGGCCTGTTCGGTAGTGAGGTATGACCAAACACAGTTACACCGCCGCCGACGTCGAACAGCTCAATTGGAGCCGCGCCGTCCGCGCCAACCCGGGCATGTATGTCGGCGATGCCCGCGAGCACGGGCTGCACCACATCCTGTGGGAAATCATCTCCAACTCGATTGACGAGGCCACGGCCGGCTTCGGCAAGCAAATCGACATCGCCCTGGAGAAGGACGGCAGCGCCAGCGTCACCGACTCGGGCCGCGGCATCCCGGTGGAGTGGAAGCCCGAGGACCAGCGCAGCGCCCTGACTCTGCTGTTCACGGCCCTGCACGCCGGCGGCAAGTTCAAGGATAAGGAGCGCGATCCGCGCAAGGGCGCGTCCGTGTACGCCTCTTCCGGCGGCATGCACGGCATCGGGACCAAGGCCTGTAACGCCCTTTCGGCCTGGCTGGAGGTGGAGGTCCGCCGGCACGGCCTGCGCTTCGTCCAGCGTTTTGAGCAGGGCGGGGACAAGGCCACGCCGGTGGAGGTCTACGACGCCGAGGCCCAGATTGCCGAGATCGGCCCGGACTTCAGCATGGTGCTGGACAAGGACAGCCTGGCCGTCAAGGTGACCTCAGGCGGCAAGGTCCTCAAGTTCCGGCGCTACAAGGACACGCACACCGGCACCAAGGTCACCTTCCTGCCGGCGCGGGCCTACTTTGACTCCAAGGCCATGAACTGGACCAAGGACAACGCCGTGCCCTGGGATGGTGACCGGCTGCGCAGCCGGCTGCGCCAGGCCTCCTTCCTCAACACGGGCGTCAAGTTCACGTTCACGGACCAACGGGCGGGCGGTGAGACCGAGGTCTTCCAGTCCGATAAGGGTCTGCTGGGCTACCTGGCCTGGCTCAACGAGGACGAGGAGCCGCTCCACAAGCCGATCGAGATCGAAAAGGACGTGCCGCTGGAGGTCAACGACGCCCAGCAGACGCTGGCCATCCACATCGCCCTGCAGTACGCGGGCGACCAGACGCACGTCGAATCCTTCGTCAACAACATCCCCACGCCCCAGGGCGGCAAACACGTGCAGGGCTTCCAGGCCGGCCTGATGAAGGCGGTCAAGGCTTTCGCCGACGACAAGAAGCTGATCAAGAAAGAGGAGCTGCGCTCGGACGACGTGCTGCTCGGCCTGACCGGCGTGATCTCCATCCACATGACCTGGACGCCGCAGTTCCAGGGCCAGACCAAGGACGCCCTGAACAGCCCGGAGGTCTACGGCCCGCTGTTGTCCACGGTCTACGAGTTCATGCAGGGCTACCTGGGCAAGAATATCCCGATCGGCAAGCTGATCGTCAACCAGGCGCTGGCCAGCGCCCACGGCCGCGAGGCCGCCCAGCTGGCGCGCCAGGCCGTCATCAGCCGCGGCGGCGGCCTGGACGACGTCGGCAGCGAGCTGACCATCAAGAAGCTGGCCGACATCCAGCGCCGCAACGGCCAGCCGCTGGTGCCGGTGGACCACACCGCTCTCTACCTGGTGGAAGGCGACAGCGCCGGCGGCTCGGCCAAGCAGGGCCGCACGGCCACCCACCAGGCCATCCTGGCCCTGCGCGGCAAGATCGACAACATCTGGGATAAGAAGCTGGCCGACATCCTCAAGTCGCCCGAGATCACCACCATCCTGCGCGCCATCGGCGGGCTGGACGACAAGGGCGAGGTCTTCGACCCGGAGCAGATGCGCTACGGGCGGGTCTCGTTGATGGCGGACGCCGACGACGACGGCGCCCACATCGTCTGCCTGCTGATCACCATGTTTTGGAAGCTGCGCCCGGAGATGATCCGGGCCGGCCGGCTGTACGTCTCCCGGCCGCCGCTCTACCAGGTGCGGCCCAAGAAGGGTGAGCCGCGCTACGCCTACACCGAGACCGAGCGCGACGAGTGGGTGAAGAAGCTGGGCGGGCTGGCCAGCGTGCATGTCCAGCGCTACAAAGGCCTGGGCGAGATGAACGCCGAACAGCTGAACGAGACGGCCCTGGCCCTGCCGCCGGAGGCCGCCAACGGCGGCGCGGAGGCCCTGACGCGCGACGATTTTGCCCGCCACGCCCACGAGCTGCGCGTAACCGTGGACGACGCGCGCCAGATGCAGAAGACCCTGGAGCTGCTGATGGGCCGCAGCGTGGAGCACCGCCGCGAGTGGCTGATGGGCGAGGGCTGGCGCGGCGAGCAGGATTGATTTTTTGGCCGGCCAGCGCGCCAGGGCGGCAAGACCGCTCCGCCGCGCATGGCCCATTGGCTGGCAGAGGATGATTTATGGCTAAGGTGATGAAAGGTCCCGGCCGGCGGGCGTCCGGCAAATCCGAGGCGGGCGAGGCCGCCCGGGCCGCGGCCCGCGCCGCCGGGGCGGCTGAAAAACTGAACGAGCTGATTGAGACCGGCCAGGCCGGCCGCGCCGGCGTGCCCGGCCCGCTGCTGCTGGACGCCAACTACCGGCGCTACGCCGAGATGGTGGTGCTGGGCCGCGCCATCCCGGATGCCCGCGATGGCCTGAAGCCCGTCCACCGGCGCATCCTGTATGACATGCTGATCGAGCTCGGCCTGGACTCGCGCAGCCCGCACAAAAAGTCGGCGCGCGTGGTGGGCGACGTGCTGGGCAAGTTCCACCCGCACGGCGACAAATCCGTGTACGACGCGATGGTGATCCTGGCCCAGGACTTCTCCCTGCGCCTGCCGCTGGTGGACGGCCAGGGCAATTTCGGCTCCCAGGATGGCGATTCGGCGGCGGCCATGCGCTACACCGAGGCGCGCCTCTCGCCGGCCGGCGAGACCATGCTGGCCGACATCCGCTCCGACACCGTGGACTTCCAGCCCAACTTCGACGGCTCGCTGGAGGAGCCCACGGTCCTGCCCACGCGCCTGCCCAATCTGCTGATCAACGGCTCCAACGGCATCGCCGTCGGCATGGCCACCTCCATCCCGCCGCACAACGTGGGCGAGGTGTGCGACGCCGTGGTCTATGTGGCCCAGCGCTGGGAGCAGCGCGCCAAGATCAAGACCGCCGACCTGATGAAGATCATCCCCGGCCCGGATTACCCCACCGGCGGCGTGGTCTACCGCTACCGCGAGGACAAGGAGACCGGCCAGCCCGTGGACGTGATCGCCCAGGCCTACGAGGTTGGCAAGGCGGTCTTCGTGGTCCAGGCCCAGGTGGATATCCAGGAGATCGGCGGCGGCAAGAGCGAGATCGTGGTGACCGAGATCCCGTTCCAGGTCTGGAAGAGCACCATCAAGGACCGCATCGCCGACAACCGCGACGCCTTCCGCAACGCCGGCGTCTCCAACGTGGCGGACCAATCGGACCGCAAGGGCATGCGCCTGGTGCTGGAGACCGTGCGCGGCTTTGAGCCGCAGGCGGTGCTGGGCTTCGTGCTGGATAAGACCCAGCTGCGCGACAGCCAGTCCTACAACGCCGTGGCCCTGGTGCGCGATGCGGACGGCAAACGCCGGCCGCAGGTCTGCAATCTGCGCACGCTGCTGACCGAGTTCATCGCCTTCCGGCTGGAAGTGATCGTCCGGCGCACCAAGTTCGAGCTCAAGCGCGCCGAGGACCGCCTGCACATCGTCCAGGCCTTGCTCAAGGCCATTCAAGACATCGACGAGGTCATCCGCATCATCCGCGGCGCCGCCGACGTGGACGACGCCCGCAAGAAGCTCATGAAGCGCCTGGCCATCGACGAGATCCAGGCCAACGCCATCCTCGATATGCAGCTGCGCCGGCTGGCCCGGCTGGAGTACCGCAAGCTGGATGACGAGCGCAAAGAGCTGGAAGCGGCCATCAAGCACCTGCGCGCCCTGCTGGGCTCGGAGAAGAAGCAGCTCGAGGTGGTGATTGAGGAGACCAAGGAAGTGCGCGGCCGGTTCGCCACCCCGCGCCGCACCACCATCATTGAGCACGAGCAAGGCCACAAGCAGGTGGTCACCGGGCCGCTGGCGCCCGAGTCGGCCCAGGTGGTGCTGCTGGGCGACGAGGGCGTGCGCTGCGAGCCGGCCGACAGCTACCGGGACCGCTCGGCCACCGGCGCGCCGTCCGGCAAGGCGGTGGAGGCCATCCTGCGGCGCTTCCGGGCGGAGCCGGATGCCACGGTCATTCTGGTCTCCAGCGCCGGCCGGCTGTGGAAGGGCAGCGTCGCCCGCCTGGCGCAGGGGCTGAGCCTGGCCAACGGCGAGCGGTTGGTGTTCGCGGGCGTGGCCGATCCGGCGCTCAAGCTGGTGCTGGCCACCCGCGGCGGCAACATCAAACGCGTGGCGGTGGAAGACGCCTTGAACCGGGCCGAGGCCACCTGGGGCATGGTCATCGGCATGGAGGCCGATGACGCCGTGGTGCTGGCCGGCCTGGGCACGGACGAGGCCCAGGTGTTCCTGTACTCGGCCGGCCAGAGCGGGGAGGCCAAGGTCCTGCGCTTCCCGGCCAGCGCCGTGAACCCGCAGGCCAC
>JAEURL010000315.1 GCA_016789165.1 Anaerolineales bacterium
CTGGGCGGCCGGCCCCTGATCGAGGTCGTGCTGGCGCAGCTGGACGGCCTGGCCGCGGAGACCGTGATCATCACCAACCAGCCGGAGGGCTACCGCTATCTGGGCCGCCCCCTCTTCGGCGATGTGCTGCCGGACGTCGGCGCGCTGGGCGGGCTGTATTCAGCCCTGCACTACTCCCGCCAGCCGCGCACGTTGTGCGTGGCCTGTGATATGCCGTTCGCGGTCCGGCCCCTGCTGGAGCACCTGGTCCGGCTGAGCGCCGAGTGCGACGCCGTGGTGCCGCGCCGCCGGGCCGGCCCGGCGGACCAACTGGAGGCTGAGCCCTTCCGCGCCGTCTACGCGCGGGCGGCCTGCCTGGGCCCGATCCGGGCCGCGCTGGAGGCCGGCCGGCGGCGCGTGATCTCGTTCTTCCCCGACGTGCGCGTGCGCTACGTGGACGAGCCCGAGCTCACGACCTATGACCCTGATCTGCGCTCGTTCTTCAACATCAACACCCCGGCCGACCTCGACCGGGCGCAACTCTTAGCGGGGGACGCGAACCATGAGCTTTGACCGCCTCGGCGACCACCGTCGCGAGCAGGCGCAAGACCTCTTCCGCCTCGGCCGGACGTGCGTCAAGACCGGCGAGAAGGCCCTCGGCCGGCAGCATCTGCTCAAGGCCGTGGAGTACGACCGCGACCTGGCCGACGCCTGGCTGTGGCTCACCGCCACCACCGACGACCCGGCCGAACAGCGGAAGTACCTGGAGTGGGCCATTGCCGCCGAGCCCGGCCACGCTCAGGCGCGGCGCGGGCTGGCCCTGCTCACCGGCCGGCTGAAGGCGGAGGAAATGCTGCCGGAGGGCCAGGTCGTGGCGCCGCGCCAGCCGGAGGCCGCGCAGCCCGTGGACGTGCGCCGCACCTTCACCTGCCCGCAATGCGGAGGCCGGCTGCGCTTTGACCCGGAGCTGGTGGACCTGAAGTGTCAGGCCTGCGGCTTTGTGGAGAGCGTGGAGGAGGTGCCGCTGGCCGACGGCGCGCACCCGCTGGACTTTACCCTGCCCACCCTGCGCGGCCACCGCTGGGCGGAGGGCGAGCGGCGCTTCACGTGCGGGCAGTGCGGGGCCGCCGCGCTGCTGCCGGCCGGCGAGACCTCGGCCGTCTGCCCCTTCTGCGGCAGCGCCGCGCTGGTGGCCGCCGCCGAGGAGACGGAGCTGGTCCGGCCGGACGGTTTGATCCCGATGGGCCTGGAGGCTGAGGCGGCGGCGGCGGCGGCGCGGCAGTGGCTGGGGCGCGGCTTCTTCGCGCCCGATGATTTGGCCCAGCTGGTAAAACACCGCCAGCTCCGGCCGGCCTACGTGCCGATGTGGGTCTTCGAGGCGGCGCTGACGGCCAAGTGGAGCGCCCAGGTGGCGGAGGGCTACGGCCGGACGCGCCAATGGGTCCACCGCACCGGCGAGTACGCCCTGTTCTTCCGGGATCACGTCCAGCCGGCCTCGCGCGCCCTGCCGGCCGATCTGCTCCGGCGCCTGCCGGCCTTCGACCTCCAGCAGCTCCTGGCCTTCAAGCCCGAGTATCTGGCCGAGTGGCCGGCCGCCCTTTACGATCTGTCCCTGGCCGACGCCTCGCTCAACGCCCGCGAGGCCATGGTGAAGGAGGCGGCCGGCCAGGTGCGCGCCAAGGTGCTGGCCGGCCGCGAGGTGCGCGATCTGCAGGTGTCCACCGATACTTTCTCGGGCGAGCTTTACAAGCTGGTGCTGCTGCCGCTGTGGGTGGGCGCCTACACCTACCGCGGCCGGCTGTTCCGATTGTTGATCAACGGCCAGACCGGCGGGGTGGCCGGCGACAAGCCGCTGGACAACGTGAAGATCGCCCTGGTGGCGTTCGGCGTGCTGCTGGTCGCGGCCTTCCTGCTCTATCTGCTGTACTTCTTCGGATCACGTTAGCGTGGATCTCGATACCCAGGCTTTCGACCTGGCCGGCGGCCACTACGCCCTCGGCTTCGCGCAGGGCGCGCGCACGGCGCGCTTTGAGACGCCGCCCTGGTGGCCGGCCCCGCCGGACCTGGCCTTCGCCCAGGCCTGCGCGGCCGTGATCGCCGAGGCACACGCCCCGCTGCTGGACGAGCTGCGCGGCTACGCCGATGCCCAGCAACTGCCCTATGGCGATCTGCTGCGCGGCATCTGCCGGCGCTCGTTGAAGCTGCGCGCCCGCGCCCCCAGCTATCCGGAAGGCGGCTGCTCGTCCTACGCCCGCGTGGACGCGGCCGGCCAGGTGCGCGCCGGCCACAACTACGATTTCTACCCGATCCAGCGCGTGCGCCAGCGGGTGCGGCTGGCGCCCGAGATCGGCCGGCCGAGCGTGGGCATGCGCGGCTCGGTGCCGGCCGGCCGCTACGACGGCGTCAACGACCAAGGCTTGTTCGTCAGCCTGCACGTCGTGCTCTCTGACGAGCCGGCCGCCATCCGCCCCGGCGTGCCCTTCCACCTGCTGCCGCGTCTGGCCCTGGAGACCTGCGCCACCACCCGCCAGGCCGTGGATTGGCTGACGCGCCTGCCGCACCTCAACCCCTTCAACTACCTGCTGGCCGACGCGAGCGGCGACCTGGCGGTGGTGGAGGCCCACCCGGAGCGCGTGCGGGTGCGCGGGCCGCAGGCCGGCCCGGATGGCCGCCCCGTCATCGCGGCCGCCAACCACTTCGCGCACCCCGATATGCGCCCGCTGCAGGCCGGCCGCCAGAGCGCGGCCTCGCAGGCGCGGCAGCGGGCGCTGGAAGCCGGCGCCCCGCTCAGCGACCACGCCGCCGGCCTGTGCGGGCACGCCGGCGGGCACACCACCTTGTGGAGCGTCACCGCCGACCTGACCGCGCGCACGGTGGCCTTTGCCGCCGGCGCGCCGTGCCAGGCCCCTTACCGGCCCGAGCCCTGGCCCGGCCTGGCCCCGTAATCGCCACCCATGCCCAGCGACGATCTGCGCGCCCGCCTGCAACGCCTGCGCCCGGCCAAGCCGCCCGTCCCCGGCGCCGCCCCCGCGCCGCCCCCGGCGGAGCCCGGCGCCGATCAGCTGCCCGGTGTCGAGAGCGTGAACGCCCACGGCGCCTTCCAGCTCATCGAGGCCCGCTACCCCCTGGACCAGCGCCACGGCCAGCTCAGCTTTGATGCGCTGTTCGCGCACCCGCCGGCCGTGGTGGCCCGCCTGGCGCGCGCGCCGGCCCTGGCCGAAGCCGACCTGCGCGGCCTGGCCTTCCTGGATACCGAGACCACGGGCCTGGCCGGCGGCGCCGGCACCTTCGCCTTTCTGGTGGGACTGGGCGTCTTCGAGGGCGAGACCTTCGTCCTGCGTCAATACTTTTCGCGCGGCCCGCACGAGGAGCCGGCCATGCTGGCCGCCCTGCTGGACGACCTGGCCGGGCGGACCGGCTGGGTGACCTTCAACGGCCGCGCCTTCGACGTGCCGGTGCTGGAGACGCGCCTGACCGTCAACCGGCGGGCCAGCCCCTTCCGGGCGCGCCCGCACCTGGATCTGCTCACCCCGGCGCGCTGGCTGTACCGCGGCCGGCTGGCCTCCTGCGCCTTGAGCTCGCTGGAGCAGCACGTGCTGGGCGTGCCGCGCACCGACGACGACGTGCCCGGCGAGCTGATCCCGCACATGTACGTGGAATATCTGCGCACCGGCAACCCGCTCGAGATGCGGCGCGTGATTTACCACAACGCCGTCGATATCCTCTCGATGGTGACGCTGGCCGCCCACCTGGCGGAGGTGTTTGCGGCGGAGGCCGCCGCGTCAGCGCCGGTTTCCCGGCCGGCGGCCAGCGCCGAACGCGACCCGGCCGAGATCCTGCGCCTGGCCCTGTGGCACGACCGCGAGGAGCGGCCAGTTGAGGCCGAGGCCGCCTACCGGCGGGCGCTGGCCGGCCCGTTGAGCCTGGAGGACCGGCAGCTGGCGCTGACGCGCTGCGCGGCCCTGTTCAAGCGCCTCAACCGCCGGGCGGAGGCGGTGCCGCTCTGGGAACAGCTGGCCGCCTTCACCCTGGACGATGCCCTGCCGTGCATCGAGCTCTCCAAGTATTTCGAGTGGAAGGCCGGCGATCTGGCGCAGGCGCTGACCTGGGCGCGCCGGGCGGAGGCCCTCATCCGGGCCATGCCGGCCGGCTGGCGCAAGGCCGAAGCCCAGGACGCCATCCGCCGCCGGCTGGAACGGCTGCAAGGCAAGCAAGCGGATTGAGCCGGCCCCTTAACTAATTGGGCAGTGCGCCGGTTGCGCATTTGGCCGCGCCGGGTATCATGGCGCTAACCCCGTCCTGATCCAGGAGAAGACAACCTATGGCCGCCACGGCGATGGTCAACGACAAGCGCGAGACGCTCGGTTGGGCCATGTATGACTGGGCTAACAGCGCCTTCAGCACCACGGTCGGCACCGTGTTTCTGGGGCCGTACGTGGCCAGCCTGGCGCGCGCCGCGGCCGAGGCCGCCGGCACCAGCACCGTGCCCTTCTTCGGCATCCCGGTGGCGCCGGACTCCTTCCTGCCATACTGCGTCTCCTTCTCGGTGGGCCTGCAGGTGCTCTTCCTGCCGGTGATGGGCGCCATCGCCGATTACTCGCACCTGCGCAAGCAGATGATGCAGCTCTTTGCCATCATCGGCGCCTCGCTGACCATCGCCTTGTTCTTTGTGGCCGGGGACCTGTGGTGGCTGGGCGGGGTGCTCTACATCCTGGCCAACCTGTCTTTTGGCGCCGCCATGGTTTTCTACAACGCCTACCTGCCCGATATCGCCAGCGAGGACCAGCGCGATCGGACCTCGTCCTTCGGCTGGGCGATGGGCTATCTGGGCGGCGGCCTGCTGCTGCTCCTCAACCTGGTCTTCTACCAACTGCGGGAGACGCTGGGTGTGCCCACCGGCCTGGCGGTGCAGATCAACCTGGCCTCGGCCGGCCTGTGGTGGCTGGGCTGGTCCTTCTGGACCTGGGCCACCCTGCGCCCGCGCCACGCCGCGCGGCCCCTGCCGGCCGGCGAGAATTACCTGACGGTCGGCTTCAAGCAGCTGGCCCAGACCTTCCGCGAGGCCCACAAGTACCCGCACACCATCCGCTACCTGATCGCCTACCTGATCTACAACGACGGCATCCAGACCGTCATCGCCGTCTCGGCCACTTTCGCGGCCGCGCCGCTGACCCAGGGCGGGCTGGCCATCGAGACCGGCACGCTGACCATGATCATTCTGATGATCCAGTTCGTGGCCTTCTTTGGGGCGCTGTTCTGGGGCCGGCTGGCCGGCTGGGTGGGGGCCAAGAACGCGCTGCTGATCAGCCTGGCCATCTGGTCCGGCGTCGTCATCTTCGCCTACTTCGGCCTGCAGGGTGACAGCCGCGTGACGCAGTTCTGGGTGCTGGGCGCCTGTATCGCCCTGGTGATGGGCGGCAGCCAGGCCATCAGCCGCAGCCTGTTCGCGCAGATGATCCCGCCCGGCAAGGAGGCCGAGTTCTTCTCCATCTACGAGGTCTCCGAGCGCGGCACCTCCTGGGTGGGGCCCCTGATCTTCGGCCTGATGAACCAGTGGCTGGGCAGCCTGCGGCCGGCCATCCTCTCGCTGATCTTCTTCTTCGTGATCGGGTCTTTGCTGCTGGCCTTCGTCGTGGACGTGCCGCGCGCCATCGCCGAGTCCGGCCAGCGCGCGGCGCCGGCCCCGGCGGACTAGGGCGGCCGGCCGGCCGCCGGGGCTGCCTTCCGCCGGGCGGCGCCGCCAGACAATTGCGCGGTCTGAAGTAGAATCGGCGCATGCCGCTGCAAACCGGAAACCTCCTCACCAACCGCTACCGCATCGAGCGCATCCTCGGCCAGGGCGGCATGGGCGCCGTCTACCTGGCTTTGGATGAGAGCCTGGGCGTCCCCGTCGCCGTCAAAGAGAACCTGAACGTCTCGCCGGAATCCGAGCGCCAGTTCCGGCGCGAGGCCACCCTGCTGGCCTCGCTGCGCCACCCCAACCTGCCGCGCGTCACCGACCACTTCGTGCTGGGCAGCCAGCAGTATCTGGTGATGGACTACGTGGAGGGCGAGGACCTCAAGGAGCGCCTGGCGCGCGGCGGCCAGCTCTCCGAGGCCGAGGCCCTGCGCTGGGGCGGCCAGATCTGCGACGCCCTGATCTACCTGCACGGCCTCACCCCGCCGGTGGTCCACCGCGATATCAAGCCCGGCAACATCAAGCTGGACGCGCACGGCAACGCCATGCTGGTGGACTTCGGCATCGCCAAGGCGGCCAGCTCCGGGCAGAAGACCACCACCGGCGCGGCCGCCTTCACACCCGGCTACGCCCCGCCCGAGCAGTACGGCATGGGGCGCACCGACCCGCGCACCGACCAGTTCGCCCTGGCCGCCACGCTCTATACCCTGCTCACCGGCCACACGCCGCCGGACAGCATGGAGCGCCTGCTGGGCAACACCGCGCTCACCCCGCCCGAGCAGCTGCGGCCGGACCTCTCGCCGGCCCTGGCCGCCGCCCTCACCCGCGCCCTGGAGCTGAAGCCGGAACAGCGCTTTGAGACGGTGGCCAAGTTCAAGGACGTGATGCTGGGCCGGGCGCCCATCACCCAGCCCACCCGGCGCGTGGACGCCGACGCCACGCGGGTGCGGCCGGACGCCCCCGGTGCCTCCACGGTCAAGGCCGACGCGGCGGCCACCCTCGCCTCCCCGGAGGCGGCCGGCCCGGCCCCCACGCCAGCCCCGGCGCGGCCGGCCTGGCTGCTGCCGGCCGGCCTGGGCGCGGGCGCGCTGCTGGTGATCGGCATCGTGGCCGTGGTCGCGGTCATGCTGAACAATCCGGGCGCCGCGCCCACCGCCAGCCCGCCGCCGGCCACCACCCTGGCCGTGGCCGCCGTCACCGACACGGCCGCGCCGCCGACGGCGACCGACCCGCCGCCTTCGGCCACCAGCGCGCCGTCGGATACGCCCGTGCCGCTGCCGACCGAGACGGCCACTCCGGAGCCGCCCACCGCCACCCTCGCGCCGCCCACGGCCGCCCCCACCCAGGTGGGCGGCGGCGGCCGGATCGCCTTCATCAGCAACCGCGACGGCCAGCACTTCCAGGTCTACACCATGAACCCGGACGGCAGCGACGTCCGCCAGGTGACCAGCGACCCGACCGACAAATGGTCGCCTAATTGGCAGCTGGGCCGGCTGGGGCCGTTCGCGGGCAGCACCTTCCTGGCCTGGAGCCCGGACGGCCAGCGCTTGATGTACTCGGCCGAGATCGCGCCCGGCGGCGCCATTGACCTGTTTGTGATCAACGCCGACGGCACCAACCCGGTCAACATTACGGCGCCCACCTCGGCCGGCCGGCCCAACGAGAACGACTTCCAGCCGGCCTGGTGCCAGGACGGGACCATCGCCTTCACCTCGCTGCGCAACAACTCGCCGCAGGTCTTCATCATCCCCAGCCTGGATAACCGCGAGGCCCGCAACTACAGCACCAGCCGCGCCAACCCGCTGGAGTACAACCCGCTCTTCTTCGCGGATTGCCGGCGCATGCTGGTCATCAGCACCCAGAACGGGGCCGGCGAACTGTGGCGCCTCTTCCCCTCACGCCAGGCCCAGGCCGCCATGTGGGCCACTTTCCCGGCCTATCCCGGAGCCAACAACGAGAACAGCTATCGCATCTTCCTGAGCGAGCTGCCGCAGGGCAACGTCATCTTGGATGCCGCCCTCGCGCCGGACGACACCCAGTTTGTCTTTACGCGCCAGAGCCCGGGCGCACAGGGCAACACCCTCATCCTGGGCACGGTGGAGAACAGCCCGCTGCAGATGAAATTCCAGCAGCTGACCGAGGCCCGGAGCGACACCAGCCCACAGTGGAGCGCGGACGGCCGCTATCTCACCTTCGTCTCCAAACGCGATGGCGGCCTGCCCCAGGTCTTCCGCATGACGTCCGGCGGGCTGGAGGAGATCAATCTGAGCGCCCGGGCGGGCGGCGCCGCCTTCACCGAACTCAGCCCGGCCTGGCAGCCCACGCCGGCCCCGGCGCCGTGACGTGTTCCTGCACCGCTTCCGCAACGCCGTCGATTACCCGCTGCGCGAGCTGTTCCGCTGGCGCCGGCCGGGCCTGCGCCTGCGCAACGGGCCCAAGCACGCCCTCTTCGCGCACCTCCCGGCCGAGCAGCGCGTCCAGGCCGAGGCGGCCGCCGACCGGCTGTTGACGCATTACCCGCTGCGCTACCTGCACGACCACAGCCCGGCCGACAACTACCGCGAGAACCTGTTCTACCTGGAGCTGCTTGAGCGCGCGCTGAACGCGGCGCATCCGGCTCTGCCGGACACGTTGACGGCCGGCGATATCGGGCCCTCGCATTGGTTCTACGCGCAGGCGCTCTACGCGCTGTGGGCCGGCTGGGACCGGCCGGCGGCCGCCCCGCGCGCGGTGACGCTGACGGCCTTCGAGGCGGATGCCTTCCGCGTCTACGGGGACCTGCACTCGCGCTGGGACCACGCCCAGGCCCACCGCCAGGGCCTGCCCGACGACCGCGTGCGCTACGAGCCGCGCGCCTTCGTGCCCGCGCCGGCCGCCTACGATGCCCTGACCCTGCTCTTCCCGTTCGTCTTCGAGAGCGACCATCTGCAGTGGGGCCTGC
>JAEURL010000331.1 GCA_016789165.1 Anaerolineales bacterium
GCCATCACTCAGCGTGATCGAGATGCCGAACTGGGTGCCGTCGTATTCGCTGCTCCAGCTGCCGGCCGAGCTGTCGCTGAAGCGGATCTGGAAGGTGAGGCCGTCCGCGAAGGTGCCGCCGCCGGTGCCGGTGGTGGTCCAGCTGGTGGGCGAGCCGGTCAGGTTGGTGTAGGTGCCGCCGGTCAGGCCGGTGCCGTTGTTGCGGAAGCTGGCCACGCTGTCCGACGAGACCGAGGCGTAGTAGCCCCAGGTAAAGGTGACGTCTTCGATATAGGCCGTCGGGTTGACGCCCGTGACCTGCATGACGTAGTTGACGCGCCGGGTGGACGTCCCGCTGAGCGTGGCCGGATCCAGCGAGTAGAACGTGCAGTTGGCCGTCGGCGTGAGCGAGGGCGTTGACGTCCGGGTGGACGTGTTCGACGGCGTGGGCGTGCTGGTGCGCGTGGACGTCTGGGTGGGCGTGGGCGTGCTGGTGCGCGTCGGCGTCGCCGTGAAGGTGTTCGTCTGGGTGGGCGTAGGCGTGATGGTGGACGTGGGCGTCAGGCTGGGCAGGCCCTGGACGCCCTGCGGCAGCACGACATCGCGCGGCTTGCGGAAGGATTCGACGATGCCCTCGCGCGAGGACTCCAGGCGGACGGTGGGCCACAGGCTGCTGACGAAGGGCGTGATCAGCGGGTGGCGGAAGGTGACCACCACCCGGACGCGCTCGGCCGGCTGGCCGGGGCTGTCGGTGTAGCGGAAGGAGGTGCGGTTGTAGCGGTTGGGCACCAGGCAGGGGGTGGGGAAGCGCAGGGTCTCGGGATCCACTCCCGACGGGGCCGGCGAGTAGTTGTAGGTCCCGTCGAAGTCCATGTTGTTGGCGCAGATCGTCACGAAGAAGAAGCCGGCCGAGTACGGCTGGCCGCGGTCGGCCTGGCTGTAGGAAGGATAGGTGGTCTGGTTCTGCAGGTAGTTGAGATAGTTGCCGGAGACGCTGGGGTCCAGGGCGATGGCCACGGAGCCGGCCTGGGCGGCGTCATGGATGGAGAGCAGGCGGGCGAAGTCCTGCAGGGCGCCGGACATCAGGTTGGACTGGGCGGCGTCGACGGCGGGCAGGCCGTCGTGGGCCGGCTGGCGCGGGATGTTGCAGTCGTTGGCCGGGTCGGCCGGGTCGGCGTCCAGGGGGTTGTCGTAGGTGTCCTGGGCGGTGCTGAGGATCAGCGGCAGGATCTGCGGGCTGGCCCCCAGGTCGGTGGCGCGGCCGTCGATGTCGTGCGCCCGGTAGAAGGCCATGGCCTCGTCGCAGTAGGCGGGGTTGAATTCGCCGGTGATGGCGTAGCGCACGCCGAAGCGCGCGCCGTTCTGCACCGCCAGCCAGGCGGCGAAGATGCGCGCGAACTCGATGATGCCGAAGATCAGCAGCAGCAGGAAGGGCAGCACCAGGGCGAATTCCACCAGGCCCTGACCCAGCGTGCGCTTGCGCGGCGGTTGACTTTGCTTGGTCATGCGTTACCTCGTCAGCCGGGTGAAAATCTTCTCGGCGATGTCTTCGAAGACGGCGCCGAGGGCGCCGCCGGACGGCGCGTAGTAGTAGTTGCCGCAGTTGGTCTGCGGCGTCAGGGGCGTGCCGTCCACGTAGCCGGTGTTGGTGCACGGGTCGGTGGCGCGGTCGCCGTCGTCGCCCACAGCCGCGACGTAGCGCAGCAGGCTGGAGCCGGCGGTGGTGCCGGCCAGGCGGCCCAGGGCGATGCTGTAGATGGTCATCGGGCTGCCTAGGACCGGCTCGTTCTCGTTGTAGAGGTCGGTGCCGGCGCCGGAGCAGAGCTCAATATCGGCGCGGCGCGGCGGCCGTTCCCCCCGGAAACGGCAGTTGATCAGCAAGGCGGCCTGGTCGGCCATATCGCGCGCATAGTCGTGGGCGTCGTAGTAAAACGCCTGGCCGCCGATGACCTCGTAGCCGTCGTCGCCGACGTAGGTGGTGCCGGGCGGGCACTGGGTGCCGTCGTCCGGCCAGACCCCGCATTGGCGCACGTCCGGGGTAGAGAGGAAGGCGCTGGTGGCGCAGTAGGGCGGGCGCCACAGGCCCGGCCAGGTGCCCAGGTTGTTGGGGTCGGTCGGGCCGGCGCAGAAGCCGTTGGGGAAGGTGTTCGGGATGCTGAAGCCGAACTCGCTCTGCAGCGGGCCGCCGGGCAGGTCGCTGGTGTTCACCGAGCCGTCCGAGAGGAAGACCATCACCCACACCGCCTCCGGGCGCCCGGAGAACTTCAGCAGGCTGCCGGCCACCCGCAGGCCGCAGCCGGAACAGGTGGAGAGCGTGGCCCAGCGCGCGTAGCCGGGGTTGAAGACGTAACCGTTTGGATCAGTGTAGGGCGCGGCCGAGGCCAAGCTGGTGACGGCCGTCAGGCAGGTGGCCGTCTGGCCGGGCTGGCATTGGGTGTTGAGCGGGTTGTAGCTCAGGACGTCGTCCGGCGGGCGCGAGTCGATGTTGAGCTGGATGTCGTTGATGCGCTCGTAGACGCTGCCGACGTACTCGGGGTTGGCCGGGTCGCGCTCGCCCAGGTTGCTGCTGAGCGTGAAGGCGATGGCCGGGTCAAAGTCGAAGGTCACCACGGCCACACGGTCGTAAGGCTCGTAGAGCGTCTGGATCAGGTCCTTGGCGGCCTGTTTGGTGTCCCACAGCGGCCGGCACTTGCCGGTGGGCGCTTCAGGGTTGGTGTTGCGCTCGTTGTTGCAGGCCTGGGCCACGCTCTGGGCCTGGGCCGGGTCGTTGAGCCGCGCGTCGTCGTTGCCCATCGACATCGAGGTATCGAGGACGATGACCATATCGATGGAGGCAGCCTCGGAGATGGCGTTGGCCGAGATGGTGGTGTTGTACAGGCCGATCAGGCCCAGAAAGGTGAAGTTGACGTCCTGATCCGCCACCACCCGCACCTGTTTGCGGCGCGGCGGCCCGCACAGCGGATCGCCGCTCGGCAGGGGCAGGTCGCTCACCACCGAGTCCGTCGCGCCGCGGTATTCGTTGATGCCGGTGCCGGCGGTGTTGCAGATCTGCACCCGCACCCGGCCGGCATCCAGGTTGTTCAGACGCACGAATTGGCGCGCGAAGCGGCCGAGCTGCAGGAGCTGCTGGCCTTCGCGGATCTGCGAGGCCGCGGCCAGCGCGGCCGCGTCCACGGTCCGGCGCAGGTAGGCCTGGTTGACAAACAGGATGCCCAGGTCGATGGCCAGGCCAATAAAGGCGGCCATGCCGATGAAGGCGACGGCCACCAGGACCAGGACCTGGCCGCTCTCGGAGCGGCGGCGGGACGGACGGGGCGGAGTCGGCATAGTCATCCTGGACATCCGTTTACGGCAGAGTGACCGACACGACATCCGACGTGCACACGCTGCCGCCCAGGGTGTCGTCCCAGACGGCGGTGATGCGGTAGGTGTACGAGCCGGAGGCGGGCGTGATGGGCTGGTCAAAGACGAGCTGCAGGGTCTTCACCGGGCTGAAGACCATGGCCCGGTTGGGGCTGGTCCACGGCAGGCCGGTGCCGTCGCCGAAGGTCGAGGGCGAGGTGCCCGCCGAGCCGGACCAGATGACGTTGGAGGTGCTGCCGAAGCTGATGGTTTGCAGCCGCAGTGAGCCGGCCGGCCACTCCACCGACAGGCGGATCAGGCGCCGGTCAATGCGCGGCGGCCAGGCCAGCGAGGCCGACGGCGCCGGATTGTTGTAGGCGAGCACCAGCGTGTTGGACGAAAGCGAGATATCGCGCTGGCCGTAGACGCACACGTAATGGCCGACGATCGGGGTAAGCGGGATGGCCACCACGGTCGTGTCCACGCGCCCGGCGCACATCGGGTCCGAGGCCGGGCAGAGCTCGGTGGCGGCCGTGTAATTGGTGATGCCGACCGTCCGCGAGCGCACGAAGTACCAGTATAGGTTGGCGGCTGACTGGTCGAACGTGATGGTGTCCGTGGAGGCGCGCTCCGGGTTGGTGCGGATGGTGATGGTCCGGCTGAGCAGCGGCTCGTCACATTCGCTTACCAGCATCACCTGCACGCGCAGGGACTGAGCGTCGTCGGCCCAGGCGTAGTCCGGCCACTGCCGGCCGGTGACGAAGGTGAACGACGACTTCTGAACGCTCACGTAGCCGGAGCGGCAGGTGGTGGGCGTGTTGGTGGGCGGCGGCGTATCGGTCGGCGTGGGCGTCGGCGTGTCAGTCGGCGTGGGCGTGAACGTCGCCGTCGGGCCCGGCGTGGGCGTATAGGTGGAGGTGAGCGTGGGCGACGGCGTGGGCGACGGCGTAAAGGTGGGCGTGGGCGTGGGCCGCGGCTCGCCGGCCGGCACCGGGATGATGGTGTACGTGTAGAACGGGAGGCCGATGCCGGCTGGATCCAGGAAGGGCGTGATCCAGGGCAGGTTGAGGATCATGTGATACCGGTAAAAGACCTCCACGATCAGCACGCCCGAGCTGAGCGCGTTGGCGTCGATGTAGTTCTGGATCTCCTCGCGCGTGAACTTGGAGTCCCCGGCGCCGGACCAGCGCCAGCGGCCGCGCGTGGCGATCTCACCCTCGGCGGGGTCGAGCGGCGGGTCCGGCCACAGGCCGTCGGGGTCGGGCAGGATGCGGGCCGTGCAGTCCAGGCCGGGCGGCGGGCTGGGCTCGTCGCACAGCGGACTGCGGTAGATGCGCGCCACGGTGATGACGATGTCGTCGGTCTGGTCGTTCAGCACCGCCGGGTCGGCGGCCTGCTGCACCACGCAGGCGATCTTGCCGTAGAAATCGCGCGTGGACTCGCAGTCCATGTTGGAGACGTCTTGACCGCCGATGTTGACCAGGTCGCGCCCGTCCAGCCGCGGGTCGGGCTGCAGGTCGCTGCCGTAGCGCGCCCCCTCGCGGGCGGCCTCGATGATGTTGATGAAGCGGTTGAGGCCCAGGCCCAGTTCGACCAATCCCCCCAGCAGCATGACCAGGATGGGCAGGAAGAGCGCGAACTCCACCAGGCTCTGGCCGCGTGACTTCTTGCGCGGCGGCCGGAAGGAGGGGGGCAGAGGGAGGGAAGTTTGGGTCGGCATAAGCGTCAAAACCCGCAGCACTGTGCCTGAAAGATGAGCCCATTATAAGAATGAAGCCGGCCCGGCGATAGTTGGCGGTGGTCGCCGCCCGGCGGTTGTCACCCTTGGAGGACGCCGGCCGGACAAGACGAGGACAATTGCCCGGCCCCTCCTCCGGCCGCCTCCGAAGAATTTTGGAGGCGGCCGGGCAATTGATCCACAAATAAGACGAAGAGTGTCACTTTTGACGAGCCTGAGCTTCGGCTAGGCTGGACGGCATCCCGGCCCTGGAGGGACCTTCATGCCGAAAAGCCGCGCTCTTTGCCTGCTGCTCTGCCTGGCCCTGGCCAACGCCGTGTTGGCCGGCTGCGGGTCCACCGCCGAGCCCGCGCTCAAAATGGCGGACCTGGAAAGCATGCCCCACGCCGTGCAGGCCGCGCCGGCCGCCGTGCAGGAGGCCTATCGCTTTGCGGCCGCCAATCCCGACGTGCTGCAGCACCTGCCGTGCTACTGCGGCTGCGGGTCCATGGGCCACACCTCCAACTACGCCTGCTACATCGCCGGCCAGGACGCGGCCGGCGCGCTGCAGTTTGACGAGCACGCCCTGGGCTGTTCGATCTGCGTGGACATCACCCTGGACGCCATGCGCCTGTTGAAAGAGGGCCGGACCGTCCCCGACATCAAGGCCTACGTCGACGCGACCTATGCGCGCTACGGCCCCTCGAACATGCCCTGAGCGCCGGCCATGCCCCGCCTCCACCCCCTCCTGAGCTATGCGTTTTACCTCGGCCTGCCGGCCGGCCTGGCGTTCAGCGCGATGGCCCTCGGCCTGGCGGCCTGGCTCCAGCCGGCCGGCACCGTCGTGGACTTGCACGCGCGCATGGCCGAAAGCGGCGGCTGGTCCCCGGCCAGCCTGACCGTGCGCGTCGGCGAGCCCGTCACCTTCCGCCTGACCGCCGACGACACCGCCCACGCCTTCGCCATCGGCCAACTGGACGGCACGCGCGTGGACCTGCCGCTGGGCGAGCGCCGCGACCTGACCGTGACCTTCGACCGGCCCGGCAAGTACGTGTTTTATTGCGCGCTGTGGTGCAGCCCCAATCACTGGCGCATGCGCGGCACGATCGAGGTGACCGGCCCTGGCCTCCCGGCGGCGGGCGAGCCGCCGCTCTACGTGCGCCTGGGCCTGGACCTGGATGCCCCGCGCCCGACGCCGGCTCTGCCGGCGGCCCGTCCCTCGGCCGCCCGCGGCGCCGCGCAACCGCTGGACCTGCCGGCCGCCTATCTCGGCCAAGCGTATTACCGCGCCGCCAGCCCGGCCGCGGCCTGGCAGGCGCTGCGCCAGGAGCCGGCGGCCCAGGCCCTGGACGACCAGCAGGTCTGGGACCTCGTGGCCTGGCTGTGGAGCCGCAACGCGCCCACGGCCGAGGCGCGCACCCTTTACGCCGAGAACTGCGCGGCCTGCCACGGCGAGAGCGGGGCCGGCGACGGCCAGTGGGCCGCGGCGCTGGCGCAGCAGGACCACGCTGCCCAAGCCGAGTTCGGCGCACACACCGAAGCCCCCACCGACTTCACTGATCTGGGGCGCATGCTGGCGACCAGCCCCGCGATCTTGCAGGGCAAGCTGCTGCGCGGCGGGATGGGGACTGGGATGCCCTACTGGGGCCCGATCTTCACTGAGGCGCAGACCTGGGCGCTCACCGATTATCTGTGGACGTTCGTGTTCGCCGAGTGAGGCCGGCTGCGGCCGCTCACCGGCGTGATCTGAAAGGAGTGTCTATGGCTAACAAACAGCGCCGGGCCACGCCCCGGCGCGGGCCGACCTGGGGGCCGTTCGCCTTCCTGGCCGGCGGCGTGGTGCTGTTGGGCGTCGCCGTGTTCGCCTTCCTCCAGAACGGCGCCGGCGGTTCCGCCGGCGCGCCGGTGGAGGTCCAGGGCGAACCCCGGCTCAAAGTGGACCGCGAGGTCGTCGATTTCGGCGACGTGCCGCTCGGGCAATGGGTGACGGCCGAGTTCCGGCTGACCAACGTGGGCGATCAGCCGCTGCGTTTCAGCGAGCCGCCCTGGGTGGAACTCGTCGAGGGTTGTTGACCGCCGGCCGCGACCATCGGTGCGATGGTCCTCCAGCCCGGCGCGTCCACGACCCTGTCCTTGGAATTCATGATGCACGGCGACATGGGCGGACGCCACAACTTCCGGGTGCATCTGCCCAACAACGACCCCACGCAGGCGGCGCGCACGCTGACCGTGCTGTCGAATTGGGTGCCGTAAGCATCCGAGGCGCAACGTTTAAACGGTGACGGACGGCTGGCCAGCCGTCCGTCACTTTTGATAAGCCGCGTTGTCTTTAGGCCGCCTGCGCTAGATTGCTCCGGCCTGGCCGCGCGGCCGGGAAGCGTGATACAGTGGCTGGGCCGCCCGCCGTTCCGGGCGGTTTGCCGCCGATGATCGCCTCGCCCTCTCCTGGTCAGCCCATCCCGCACTGGAGCCTGTCTGGCACCTGGGAAGCCATTGATGAGGCGACCGGCCAGCCGGCGGCCTGGCCGCCCGGCTGGGACCCGGCCGCCCTGCCCCGCCCGCGCTGCCGCCTGCGGGACCGGGTCGCCTTCGTCTGGCGCGGCCGGCGGCGCACCGGCGAGGTGCGCGACATCCGGGTGCGGCTCCCGGCCGCCGGCCAGCCGGCACTGGAATACGTCATCTACACCAGCGGGCACGGCTTCTGGGTGACGGACGATCAGCTGGACTGAGCCCCGCCGATCGCGAGGCCGGCCAGGCGCTCCAGCGCCTTCACCAGGGCGTGGTTGCCCTCACTCCCCAGGCCGGCCGCCTGGAGCGTGCGGTAGTAATGGAAGACCAGGCTGGTGGCCGGCAGGGGCACAGCCAGTTGGTCGGCGGCTTGCAGCACCAGGCGCAGGTCCTTCTCCTGCAGGTCGATGGTGAAGCCGGGGCGCCAGTCGCGCGCCAGCACCTGCGGGCCGCGGTTGCTCAACATCCAGCTCCCGGCCGCGCCGTTTTTCACCGCGTCCAGCGTCTTCTGCAGGTCCAGGCCGCCGGCCTGCGCGAAGAGCAGGGCCTCGCCC